>CAZXTO010000104.1:0-10345 GCA_964643675.1 uncultured Planctomycetales bacterium | reverse complement strand
GTGGAGCTCCAGCTCGAGCTGAGCCAGCTGGAGCTGCCGGCCGCGCGCGCGCTGGCCGCCTCCTTCTCCGGCCAGGAGCTGCCCGAGGCCGCCGGCAGCCTGCGCGCAGGCCTGCGCCTCGGCGGCGACTGGTCGGCCCTGGTGCTCGACGGCGAGCTGCACGGCGAAGACCTGCTGGTGGCCATGCCCGACTCCGAGCTGCCCCAGGAGCCCGCCACCCTCGATGCCCGCATCGGCTGGGCCGACGGCAGCGCCAAGCTCAGCCAGCTACAGCTGCGCTCGGCGCTGGCCGAGGTCGACGCCGACGCCGCCATGGCCCTGGCCGGCGACCTGCGGGCGCTGCTCGACGGCGGCAGCTTCGAGCTCGGCCCGCTGGCCGGCCGCGCCGAGGCCCGCATCCCCGACCTGGCCTGGACCGCCGCCCTGCCCTCGATCGTGCGCGCCGAGGGCGCCGCGGTCGCCCGGCTCGGCTTCAGCGGCACCGCCGAGGCCCTCGACTACGGCGGTGAGATCGAGCTCGAGGACGCCACCCTGCGGCTCGCCACGCCCGGGCTGGCGGCCTTCACCGCCCTCAACCTGCACGGCCGCTTCGACCAGGAGGCGGTGACCATCGAGCGCCTCGACGGCGAGCTCGGGGCCGAGCCCTTCGAGGCCAGCGGCAGCGTGCGCTACGCCGGGGTCGAGGAGCCGGAGCTGGACCTGAGCTTCACGGGCAAGGACCTGCTGCTCTACCGCGCGCAAGGGGTCAAGCTGCGCGCCAACGCCAACCTGGAGGTCAGCGGCCCGCTCAGCCAGGCGGTGGCCAAGGGACGGGTCAAGGTCACCGACGGCCGGCTGGTGAAGAAGGTCGACTTCCTGCGGGTGCCGATCGGGGCGCCGGCGCCGCCGAGCCCGGGCGGCATCCAGCTGTTCTCGCTGGCGCCGCCGCTGGACCGGCTGAGCTTCGACGTCCAGGTCACCTCCACCGAGGGCTTCTTCCTGCGCAACAACGTCGCTCGCGGCAAGCTGCGGCCGGAGCTGCAGCTGACCGGGACCGGCGCGGTGCCGGTGCTGCTGGGCGAGGTCTACCTCGACAGCCTGGTGATGGACCTGCCGGCGACCCGGCTGGAGATGCAGCCGAGCGTGGTCCGCTTCCTGCCCAACGACCCCTTCCGGCCGCGGATCAACCTGCGCGGCGGCATGCGCCGCTACGGCTACGACGTCGAGATGCTGGTCACCGGCCCCTTCGACCAGCCCGAGGTGCTGTTCAGCTCGGTGCCGCCGCTGACCCAGGAGGAGCTGCTGCTGTTCGTCAGCACCGGCCAGCCGCCGGCCGAACGGGTCGACGCCGAGGGCGCCATGAGCAGCGTCGCCATCTACCTCGCCAAGGACTTCCTCGCCACCTTCTTCGGCGACGAGTCGACCGAGGCCGAGGAGTCGGTGCTCGACCGGCTCGAGATCTACACCGGCCGCGACACCACCCGCCAGGGCGAGGAGACCATCGAGGGCCGCTTCCGCATGATCGACCAGTTCCTGTTCGACGACGACTCGCTCTACATCGAGAGCGAGAAGGACTCCTACGGCGACTTCAACATCGGCCTCAAGCTGCTGATCCGCTACCCCTGATGCTGCTCGCCCTGATCCCGCTGCTGCTCGCCGCGGCTCCGCAGGAGCAGCGGCCGGAGCCGCCGCCCGGCGCGACCGAGCCGGCGACCCAGGAGCCGTCCCTGCAGGACCCGGTCGAGAAGGAGCGGGCTGCCCTCGAGGGCTACGAGCTGCACTTCCGCGGCAACGACTCGCTCAGCGACCGCGAGCTGGAGAAGGCCGCGGTCGACGAGCTGGTCGACCTGGAGCGCAACGGCTACCGCCGCGCCGAGGTCGACGACGCCGCCTTCATGATGGAGTCGCACTACCGCAGCCTGGGCTGGCCGGACGCGCGCGTGCGCTACAAGACCAGGCGCGCCGACCGCAAGCTGCAGGCGACCTTCCTCGTCGAGGAGGGGCCGCGCTGCGTGCTCGGCCAGGTGCGGGTTCGCGGCGCCGAGGCCCTGACCAAGGAGCAGGTGCGCGGCTTCTTCATCCCTGGCGGCAGCGACGCGCTCGAGGGCGGCCCCTACTACGTCGCCGGCACCGTCGGCGGCGCCGCCGGCGGCATCAAGGGCGCCTACTGGGGCATCGGCTACCTGGACGCGGTGATCGGCGAGCCGGAGCTGAGCTTCGCCCCCGACCGCAGCTCGGTCGAAGTGCTGGTGCGGATCCGCGAGGGCGTGCAGTACAAGATCCGGCGGATCGAGTTCGAGGGCGTGGAGCAGGTCCCGCTGGCGGAGCTCGAGGCCGCCGTCGAGCCGCTGCGCGGCCTGCCCTTCTTCCCGCGCCGCGCCTACGACGTGCGCACCGCGGCGATCGCGGTCTACGGCAACGCCGGCTTCCCCGACGCCGCCATCGAGGTCGAGGAGCGCCGCAACGAGCAGACCGGCGCGGTGCGCCTGAAGCTGACGGTGGTCGAGGGGCCTCGGGTCAGCATCGGCGGCCTGCGCATCTCGGGCAACGTCCGCACCACCGAGCGCTTCGTGCGCGAGCGCATGAAGCTGCGCAAAGGCGACCTCTACAGCCAGAAGAAGGAGCACGCCAGCTTCCGCTCGATGTTCTCGACCGGCCTGTTCGCGCGCATCGACTTCCAGCTCGAGGGCGAGGGCGAGGAGCGCGTGCTCGGCGTCCAGGTCGAGGAGGCCAAGGCCAAGGAGTTCATGATCGAGCCCGGCTACGGCTCCTACGAGGGCGCGCGGCTCGAGCTCGGCTTCCGCGAGCGCAACATCTTCGGCACCGGCCGCCAGTTCCGCAGCGAGCTGGAGCTGTCGCAGGTCGGCTACGCGACCCTGGTCGGCTTCACCGACCCGTGGTTCCTCGGCAGCGAGGTCGAGATGGACGTGCCGGTCTTCTACCGGACGCGGCGGGAGCCCAGCTTCACCCGCGAGGAGTTCGGCGCGGCGGTGATGTGGCGCAAGGAGTTCACCAACGAGTTCGCGCTGGCCGGCGGCTTCAGCCTGCGGCAGTCGAACATCTCGGCGGTGCAGGTGCACGCCGGCAACCAGCTGCTGGCCGAGGACACCAGCATCCTGGCGCTGAGCATCGAGCCGACCTGGGACTCGCGCAACGACGTCTTCAACCCCACCCACGGCCAGCTGGCCCGCTTCCAGGTCGAACGGGGCGTGGACGTGCTGTGGGGCGAGCTGGAGTTCGTGCGCGCGCGGCTGACGCTGTCGAAGATCCTGCCGCTGAACGAGCGCGAGACCACCTTGATCGCGGCCGGCTTCCGCACCGGGGTGATCGTGCCGACCGGCGGCACCGAGGAGATCCCGCTGCAGGAGCGCTTCTTCAACGGCGGCGAGAACAGCGTGCGCAGCTTCGAGGAGGCCGAGCTCGGCCCGCTCGACCGCTTCGGCGACCCGATCGGCGGCGAGACCTTCACCACCGCCAACCTGGAGCTGCGCCAGAGCCTGGGCGGCAACCTGTGGGGCGGGCTGTTCGTCGACGCCGGCAACGTCGGCCTGACGACGGACGACTACCTGTCGGATCCGCACTACGGCGTCGGCCTCGGCATCCGCTACCTGCTGCCGGTGGGCGCGCTGCGGTTGGACTTCGGCTACAACCCCGACCAGCGCCCGATCGACGAGAGCTACCAGGTGTTCCTGTCGGTGGGGATGGCGTTCTGACGGCCTGTCGTGGAGGCCAACCAGGAAGCCGGATGCCAAACACCACGAAAATCAAAAGTACATCGTTCGTTTTTCATGGTATTCTCACCGCATGATCGAGCGACTGGCCCTTTCCGACCGCATCCGGAGCTCCCTTCGGCGGAACCCTGTGACGGTGCTCGCGGGGCCTAGGCAGTGCGGAAAGACCACCCTCGCCCGGCAATTCCTCGACCCCGACTCGCTGGCCTATTTCGACCTGGAGGATCCTGGCAGCCTCGCGAGGCTGGAGGAGCCGATGACCGCTCTCGGACCCCTCGCAGGCCTCGTGGTGATCGACGAAGTCCAGCTTCGGCCCGACCTGTTCCCCGTTCTCAGGGTGCTGGCGGACCGTGAGGGAGCGCCCGCACGCTTCCTGATCCTGGGCAGCGCCTCCGGAGCACTCCTGCGGCAGTCGTCGGAGAGCCTCGCCGGGCGGGGGGAGCGCATCACCCTCGGCGGCTTCACCCTCGCCGAGCTCGGCCCTGATCGGGCGGACGAACTCTGGCTCCGTGGCGGCTTCCCGCGTTCCTTCCTCGCGGAGGGCCACGAAGCCAGCCATACCTGGCGCGGTCAGTTCGTCCAGACGCTCCTCGAACGCGACTTCCCGAGTTGGGGAGTCCAGATTCCGGCGGTCACCCTCGGGCGCTTCTGGTCCATGCTCGCCCACTACCACGGCCAGACCTGGAACGCCGCCGAGCCTGCGCGGGCAATGGGGGTCAGCGAACCGACCACCCGGCGCTACCTCGACCTGCTCACCGACGCCTACCTCGTTCGTCAACTCCAGCCGTTCCACGCCAATCTGCGCAAGCGCCAGGTGAAGTCGCCCAAGATATACCTTCGAGACTCCGGCATGCTGCACCAGTTGCTCGGTTGTCGCACGCACAAGGAGCTCCTTTCTCACCCCAAGGCAGGAGCTTCCTGGGAAGGTTTCGTGATCGAGCAGGTCCTCAATATGGTCCCCCACGACGAAGCCTACTTCTGGGCGACGCACCAAGGGGCGGAGATCGACCTGATCCTCCGGCGAGGCAGCGACTGGTTCGGCGTCGAGTGCAAGCGCTGCGACGCGCCGCGCATGACCCCCTCGATTCGAAACGCCCTGGAGGACCTCGGCCTCCGCCGAGTGGTCGTGATCTACCCCGGGGAGAAGCGCTATCCGCTGACGGACCAGGTCGAAGCCATGCCGTTGACCCGGCTCACCCAAGAGGACTCCCCCTTCGGCTAAAGGCAGCTTCGCGATGGCGATCTCCCCCGCCCCCCGCCGCAGCCTCGGAGGCCTGCACGCCACCGCCGTGGTGATCGGGGCGATCATCGGCGTCGGGATCTTCCTGACGCCGGGCAAGGTGGCGGCGGTGGCCGGTTCGGCGGAGGGCGCGCTGCTGTTGTGGGCGGCCGGTGGCGTGATCGCGCTGGCGGGCGCCTTGTCGATGGCCGAGATCGGGGCCCGCTTCCCGACCAGCGGCGGCGAGATCGTCGCGCTACAGCGCATGCTCGGACCGCTGCCGGCCTTCCTGTTCGGCTGGTGCCTGCTGACCGCGATCCAGACCGGGGTGCTGGTGATCGTGACCCTGTTCGCGGCCCAGAACCTGGCGCCGGTGCTAGGCGTGGAGTGGAGCGCGACCGCGATCAGCGGCGTCGCCACCGCCATGCTCGCCTCGCTGATGGCGATCAACCTGCTCGGGGTGAAGCAGGGCGCCGCGACCCAGACCACGACGGTGGCGCTGAAGCTGCTGGCGCTGGCGGCGCTGACCGCGGTCGGCGCCTGGGTGGCGTTGGGCGGGGAGCAGGTGGAGCCGGTGACGATGCTCGGGCCGGTGGACAGTCCCGGCGCGCCCGGCGAGGCCGGAGCCGCCGATGAACCCGCCGCCGCCGTTCCCTGGCTGGCCGGGCTGGCCGCCTGCCTGTTCAGCTACGGCGGCTTCCACCAAGTGACCTGGATCGGCGGCGAGGTGCGCGACCCGCAGCGGAACCTGCCGCGCGCGATCCTGGTCGGCGTGCTCATCGTGGTCGCCGCCTACCTCGCCGCCAACGCCACCTACTTCGGCCTGCTGCCCTTCGAGGCGGTCACGGCCTCCTCCACGCTCGCCGCTGACGCGGTCGGCACGGTGCTTCCCGGATGGGGGCGACGCCTGACCGCCGCCGCGCTGGCGGTGTCGGCCTACGGACTCGCCAACACCCTCTTGCTGACCTCGCCACGGGTCTACTTCGCGCTGGCGCAGGAGGGGCTCTTCCCGCGCGCGCTCGGCCGCCTCGACGGCGGCCGCGAGGTGCCGACGGCGGCGATCTGGCTGCAGGGCGGCCTCGCCATCGGGCTGCTCTGGCTGGCCGGCGGCGAGGCCATGGACCAGCTCGTCAACGGCGTGGTCTTCGTCGACTGGATCTTCCACATCCTCGCCTGCGCCGGCCTGATCCTGGTGTGGCGCCGCGGCGAGGCCTCGCCCGGCTTCCGCACCCCGGCGATGCCGCTGCCGCCGCTGGTCTTCATCGGCGGCAGCGCCGTGGCCCTCGGCGCGACCTTCCTCGACCCGGCGGTGCGCCAGTCGAGCCTGATCGGGGTGGCCTGGGTCGGCGGCGGCGCGCTGGTCTATGCGTGGATGCGAGCCCGTCGCGGCCGCAGCGCTTGAAAGGAGATCGCGCCGGTCCGAAAGTGGGTCACGCGCGCACCTCGGCCGCGAAGCCGCTTCCATGAACTCCTCCCCCGTCGCCGCTCCCTCCCGCCTCCTCCGCCTCGGCGCGATGGCCCTGCTGCTGGCGTCGACGGCTTCCTGTGACTGCTGCGCGCCCCCCGCCCCGCCGATGGACCAAAACGAAGCCTCGTCCACTCCCGACCCTGCGGCCGACCCCGTCCACCCCACCGAGCTCAGCGACGCCGAATGGCGCCAGCGGCTCGACCCCGAGGCCTACCGCATCCTGCGCGAGAAGGGCACCGAGCGGGCCTTCACCGGCGAGTACTGGGACGAGACCACCCCGGGGCTGTACTGCTGCCGCGGCTGCGGTCAGGAGCTGTTCCGCTCGGAGACCAAGTACGACGCCGGCTGCGGCTGGCCGAGCTACTGGGCGCCGATCACCGAGGGCGCGGTCGACTACCACGAGGACCTCTCCCTGGGCATGAAGCGGATCGAGGTCACCTGCGCCGGCTGCGGCGGCCACCTCGGCCACGTCTTCCCCGACGGCCCCCAGCCCACCGGCCAGCGCTACTGCATGAATTCGGCCGCGCTGCAGCTACAGCCGGACGCACCGGGCGGCGCCGCCGGCGAGAGCGAGGGCGGCTCGAGCGACGAGAGCCAGGGCGGGTAGCGGCCGCGCCGCCGGTTGCCGGCCGGCCCGCTCCGTATAGTCCGGAGAACCGAGCCGCCCCCGGCCGGTTCCACCCTCCGATGCCCGCCCTCCTCGCCGCTCCGCTCCTCGCCCTGCTCCCCGCCCTCGGCGCCGTCTCCGGCGGACCGTCGATCCCCTGGGAGACCGACTACGACGCCGCCCTGGCCCGCGCCCAGGCCGAGAACAAGATCGTCTTCGTGGCCGTCAACATGGACGGTGAGAAGGCCAACGACCACCTCGCCGAGGAGGTCTACACCGACAAGGGCATCGCCGCCCTGGCCGCCGAGGCCGTGTGTCTGATCGCCTCGCGCGACGAGCACTCCAAGGCCGGCAAGGAGTGCAAGCGCTTCGGCGCCATCACCTGCGCCGAGCACCTGGCGGTCGAATCGAAGGTGCGCGCGAAGCTGCTCCAGCCCGGCCCCGACGGCGCGGTGGTCTCGCCGCAGCACCTGATGCTGGCGCCGGACGGCACGATCCTGATGTCGGCCGCCTACCAGATCGCCGACCGCGAGCTGGCGTGGATGCTGACCGAGTCGATGAACCTGGCCGCCCCGGACCGCAAGCGCAAGATGCCGCAGGGCGCGCGGCCGCCGCGGCGGCTGGTCATGGGCGGGGTCGCGGCGACCGGCGGCGCCGACTCCAGCCGCCCGCTGAGCGAGGAGGAGCTGGAGCAGACCATCCAGCAGATCCGCGCCGGCCTGAAGGGCGAGGAGCGCATCAATGCCTTCTTCCGGGTGCTGTCCACCGATCACGAGGACGCGGTCGACTTCATCGCCACCGAGATGAAGAGCAAGGCCTTCGGGCGCCGGGTGGATGCCCGCGTGCGCCTGATCCACGCCATCGGCGTGTACTCGCCGCCGAGCTACTGGGAGGCGCTCGAGCTGTACGTGAAGGACCCCGAGGACACTGTGCGCAACGAGGTCGCGGTGGCGCTGGAGCAGCTCGCGGCCGAGGACTCGGTCAAGGTGATCAAGAGCGCGCTGGCCAAGGAGAAGGACTCGCAGGTGAAGAAGAACCTGATGCGCGCCCTGGGCGCGGCCGGCGCCGAGGACAAGAGCGCTCGCCGGACGCTGTTGAAGGCCGCCGGTGACGAGGACAAGCCCTTCTACCAGATCAACGCCCTGATCGCGCTCGGCCCGCACCACGCCGACAAGGCGGCCGACGAAGCCCTGCGGGAGGCGCTGGCCGAAGGCCCAGCTCGGATCGCCCAGGCCGCGGCGCTGGGCATCGCCTTCGCGCGCGCCGAGGGCTATGAAGAGGCGCTGGCGGCGGCCAAGGCCCGGGTCGGCGGCGACGAGGAGAGCGCGGCCCGCTTCGACCGCATCGCCGAGGTGCTCGGCGGCGGCGACCTGAGCCTGCTGAAGGAGGACTTCGCCCAGCTCGGCGGCGACCGCATCACGCGCGAACGCTACTTCGGGCGCTGAGCGGCGAGGGTGGCGGCCGCGGGCAGACCGGCAGGGGACCGCCGCAGCACCGCGTCGACCCCTCAGATCAGCGCCAGCATCGCCACCGCGACCACGATCACGACCAGGCTCATCGGGATGCCGACCTTCAGGAAGTCCTTGGTCTGGTAGCCGCCCGGAGTCATCACCATCAGGTTGCACTGGTGGGCGAAGGGCACGATGAAGGCGCAGGAGCAGCCGTAGGCGACCGCCAGCAGGGCGTTGCGCGGCTCGATGCCGATCGCGGTGGCGGCGCGCGCCGCCACCGGCGCCAGGATCACCGCCGCGGCGGCGTTGCTGCTGGTGATCGAGACCAGGGCCGCGAGCAGGAACAGGGCCGACAGCACCACCGGCGCGCCGCCGCCCGAGGCGGCGCCGACCACCGCGTTGGCGGCCAGGTCGGCCACCCCGTGCACCTCGAGCGCGTGGCCGAGCGGCAGGGTGCCGACGATCAGCGCCAGCACCTTCCACTCGATGAAGCGGCCGGCCTCGCGCATCGAGACGCAGCCGAAGCCGGCCATCAGCAGCGCGCCCGAGAGCGCCGACAGGGCCAGCGGCGCCACCCCCAGCAAGGGCGGCAGCAGCGCCACCCCCAGGAACAGCAGCGCCAGCGGCGCCTTGCTGAAGTCGTGCGCGTCCTCGAGGTCGGTGAGGAGGATGAAGTCCTCGTCGCGCCGCACCTCGCGCATGCGCTCGGTCGGGCCGGCGGCGAGCATGGCGTCCCCGACCTCCAGCGGCGTGCGGCCGATCTCCTCGCGCACCGGCCCGCCGTGCCGCCATAGGGACAGGACGCTGAGGCCGTACTTGCGCCGGAAGTCCAATTCGGCCAGGGTCTTGCCGACGCAGGGCGAGCGCGGCGCCACCGCCAGCTCGGCCAGCAGGACGCCGTGGTCGAGCACGCGGTCGGCGTGGGCCGATGCCGCCAGGCCGATGCGCGCCTCCTCCTCCTCGGCGAGCAACCAGATCGCCTCCTCCTCGCCTTCGAGGTAGAGGTCGTCGCCGCGCTTCATGCGGTAGTCGGGGGTGGGCACCAGCCAGCGGCCGCTGACGCCGCCCTGGCTCTCGATCGCGACCACCGCCACGCCGTAGCGGTTGCCGAGGTCGGCCTCGGCGATGGTCTTGCCGCGCAGCTTCGAGTTGCGGCCGACGCGCAGCCGGGTCAGCTTGCCGGACAGACCGTAGTCGTGGGCGAGCCGCTCCGGCATCTGCGTCATCGCCAGCCGGCCGGCGCCGTGATCGGGCAGCATGCGGCGACCGAACAGGACCAGGAACAGGATGCCGGCGACGATGATCGGAGCCCCGACCGCGGCGAAGTCGAACATGCCGAAGCCGCTGCCCTCGAGCTGATGCAGATAGTCCGAGACCAGCAGGTTGGGGGCGGTGCCGATCAGGGTCAGGTTGCCGCCGAGGATGGCGGCGAAGCTGAGCGGCATCAGCAGGCGCGAGGGCGGCAGCTCGGCGCGGCGGGCCAGGGCGATCGCAGCCGGCAGCAGCACCGCGACCGAGGCGGCGTTCGACATGAAGGCCGACAGCACCGCGATCGAGGCGCTCACCACCACCAGCAGCCGGATTTCGCTGCGGCCGCCCAGGCGCTGCACCCCGCGCGCGATCAGGGCCGCCACCCCGCTCTCCTGCAGGCCCGCCCCGAGCACGAAGACGGAGGCGATGGCGACCACCGCGTGGTTGCCGAAACCCATCAGAGCGTCCTGGGGATCCGGCACCGTTCCCGTCGCGAATAGGAAGACGGGAATGCCGATCGCGGTCAGCTCGAGGGGCAGCTTGCGGGTCAGGAACAGCACGGCGGCGACCACCAGCGTGGCGAGCGCGATCCAGGCGTGCAGTTCCATCCGGGGCAGAGAATACCAGCGCGGGGGCGGC
>CAZXTO010000103.1:0-10371 GCA_964643675.1 uncultured Planctomycetales bacterium | reverse complement strand
GCGTAGAGCTCCGACAAGCGCCGGGTCATCGGACCCGGCGCTTCGCCGTTCCCGATCGGGCGGCCGTCGACCGCCTCGATCCCGGCCAGCTCCCCCATCGTGCCGGTGCAGAACATCTCGTCGGCGCGGTAGACCCAGGTCAGCGACCAGTCCCCCACCTCGTAGGGGATGCCGTGTTCGCGGCACAGGCCGAGCACGGTCTTGCGCGTCACTCCCTCCGGACAGGCCTTGGTGGTCGAGGTCCGGACCACGCCGTCCTGGACCAGGAAGACGTGGGTGGCGTTGGTCTCGGCGACGAAGCCGTCCTTGTCCAGCATCAGGGCGTCGTCCACCCCGGCGTGGTTGGCCTCGACCTTGGCCAGGATCGACTGGATCAGGTTGGCGTGGTGGATGTTCGGGTCGAGGCAGTCGGGCGGGAAACGCCGCACGCTGCTGGTCGCGAGGGTCAGGCCGCCCTTCTGGTAGACCGGCGCCTTGAACTCCGCCAGCACGATCAGGGTCGGGCCGGACTGGTTCAGCCGCGGGTCCATCCCCGAGGTGACCTTCACGCCGCGCGTCAGGGTCAGGCGGACGTGGGCGCCGTCGCGCATGCCGTTCGCTTCGAGGGTGCGCTTGATCTCCTCGCGGATCCGCTCCTTGGGCGGGATCTCGGCGAAGGCCAAGGCCTTGGCCGAGCTGATCAAGCGGTCGAGGTGGGCGTCCAGCTCGAAGATCCGGCCGTCATAGAGGCGGAGGCCTTCCCAGACCGCGTCGCCGCCCTGCACCGCGGAGTCGAATGGACTGATCCCGGCCTGGTCGCGGTGGACCAGCTCGCCGTTGATGTTGACCAGGATGTCCCGGTTCCGCTCGTCGAAGCTCTGCAGCATCGCGGCAGTCTAGCGAGGGACGGTGCTCTGGTCAGCCCGCGGGGCTGCGACTCTGGCGGGCCTGGCACAGCTCGAGGCAGCGCTCGAGGGCGAAGGCGAAGGAGGCCGGGCTGGCCTTCCCGGTCCGCGCGAGGTCGAAGGCGGTGCCGTGCATCGGACTGACCCGGAGAATCCCGCCGCCCACGAAGACCGTGTAGGCGGTGTCCCGGCCCAGCAGCTTGAGCGGGATGAAGGCCTGGTCGTGATAGAGGGCGATCACCACGTCCCAGAGGCCTTCTGCGCCTTCGCCGAAGACCACGTCCGGCACCGCCGGGCCGGCGGTCTCGAAGCCCCACTGCTCCTGGGCGCGCCGGATCGCCGGGCGCAGCAGCTTGCGCTCCTCCTTGCCGAAGGCGCCGTCCTCACCGGCGTGCGGGTTGAGGCCGGCCAGCACGATGCGGGGCTCGGCCAGGCCGAGCAGCTCCCGCGCCGCCTCGTGTGCGATCCGGATCTGCTTCTCGACCAGGTTGATCTCGAGCCGCTCGATGGCGGTCTTGAGGCTCAGGTGCCGAGTCGCCATCAACACCCGCAGGGAGCCGTTGCAAGCGAGCATGCCGTAGCGGCGGCTGCCGCTGAGCTCCCCGACGATCTGGGTCTGCCCCTCGAAGGCGTAGCCGGCGAGATGCATGCTCTTCTTGGAGGTCGGCGGGGTGAGCAGGGCGTCGGCCACGCCTTCCAGGCACATCGTGCCTCCGCGCAGCACCCCCTCGACCGCGGCCATGCCGAAGGATGCGGCCGGAGCGCCGGGAGCCTCGGTCGGTCGCGGGCTCTCCAATTCCAGCACCGGCACCGGCTCCCCCGGGGCGCGGGCGAATCCAGCGGCGGCGTCCTCGACCGGCGCGAGCGCGAGCGCGATCCCGCAGCTCTCGGCGACCTCGCGCAGGCTCTCCAGGTGGCCGATCAGGAGCGGCCGGCAGGCGGCGCGGACCTCGGGCCGCGAAAGCACCGTGAGGGCGATCTCCGGGCCGATCCCCCCCAGGTCCCCCTGGGGGATCGCCAGTCTCGGCTCCATTGCGGTGAGCTCAGCTCAGGGCACGAACTCGACGGCCACCAGGGTGCCCTGGAGGTGGACGAGGACCGTGCGGTCGGGCAGGTTCGAGCCGTTCGGACCCGAGAAGGTCAGCTCGACCAGGCCGATTCCGTCCGGCAGCTGGGCGAAGGTCTGGAGGGCGATCGGGTTGTCCTGAATCACGATCGGCTGGTCGACCTTGCCCGTCGAGGAGGTCAGGCGCAGGTTGCCGCCGAGGTAGCCATCCGGCACGAACTGCCAGAGTTCGGTCGAGCCGGCCGCGACCAAGGCGCGGTCCAGCACCACGGTTCCGCTCTCCACCAAGCCCATGCACAGCCAGCCTTCCCGGCTGTCGAGGTAGCCGAAGCCGGCCCCGTAGGCATCGTAGAGCTCCTGGTTGAGCTCGGGCGTGCCGATGAAGCCGAGGGTCGGCGGGGCCGAAGCCAGCAGACCGTCGTTCGGCTTGCTGCGGTCGAAGGGCACCCAGAACAGGTCCAGGAGCTGCGGGTCGACCATGCAGGGGAGGCTTCCCACGACCGGGTTGTCACCACGGTCCAGGGATCCGCCGTTGAGACCTCCTCCGCTACCGCCGATGAGCGGCGGCGCGGCGGCCAGCCCCGTCACCAGGGCGGCACCGAGGAGCAGATCACGAAGTCGGAGAGGGCGTGCCATCAGGCTGCGAAGAAGGCAGGTTCAGCTGCCTCGAGTTCAAGGCGGAAGTCGGCGTCCTGGCTCAACTTGGCGAGCAGTTCTGGCGACTGGCGCAGCCAGTCCAGGCACTGCTTCCACAGCGAGGGGAAGCCGAGTCGGATCCTCCGGAGCATGGCGGTGGCGGCCGGGAGGTCCTCGAGGGAGAGGTGCTCGACAGCGATGTTGTAGAGCACGAAAGCGAACTCCGGCTTGCGGTGCAGGAGGCCGCTGGCGACCACCCAGCGATACATGCGGAGGGCGAGGCGATGCTCCCCCTGGTGGTCGTAGAGCAGGCCGAGCTGGATCGCAGCGTGGGCCCGGTTGGTGTGGCGGTCGGTGCGCAGGAAGACCTCGCGGTACTCCGCGGCGGCGCCTTCGCTGTCGTCCATCAGTTGGTGGACGAAGCCCGAGTAGAGGCGCGCCTCGGCGAACTTCGGCTTCAGCCGGAGGGCCTCGTCGAGCAGGCGCCGGCCCTGCTGGAGGTGGCCAGCGGCGCGATCCCCCAGGGTCTCGGGGTCGAGCTCGCAGACGCCGGTGGACTGCGCGGCCTCGGCCGCCTCGGCGGCTTCGGTGCGCTCGAAGGCGTCGATCTCGACCGGCTCCTCGGCGACCTCGAGCAGGTAGTCGCCGTCGTTGGCGAGCAGCACGTAGGCCTTGCCGAGCTGGTAGAGGGCCGCGGCCAGGCGCCGGATGATCTCGGCGTCGGTCATACCCTCGAACAGGTCCTCGCCGGGCAGGCGGCGCAGGCGGCGGGCCAGACTGCCAGGCACCGCGAGGTCCTGGTGGGCCAGGGCCTGCAGGCGGATGGCCTGGAAGAACTCCGAGCAGGACTCGCAGGTCTCCAGGTGGGCCAGGCCGCGCTTGGCGGATTCCTCGGGCAACTCGCCGTCGAGCAGCGCGCTCAGGTCGCGCTGGAACCCCGCGCACAGCAGGCGCCCGGAGGAGCGCGTACTGCGGATCACGTCGAGGAATTCGGAACGGTCGTACATCAGATCGCCGCTCCGGTGCTGGAGGCGCGTTCCGGGTGGACCGCCATCGCCTGGCGGTCGGCGGCGTCTTGGCCGGCCTGGAACTTGCGCTTCATGATCGTGAAGATCTTCCGGCGGGCCCGGAAGACCATCATCTTCAGGTTCTCCACTCGCACTTCGACCTTGGCCGCTGCCTCCCGATAAGGAAGTCCTTCGACCTCCACGAGGTAGAGCACGCGCTTCTCGCGCGGCGTCAAGCAGCGATAGGCCTCGAGGTAGAAGTGCAAGTAGAGCTTCCAGGCCCCGGCGAGTTCATCCGCGGCTTCACGCTCGGCGGTGTCCTCGAGGGGCGTGGAGATCCGGTCGTCGGCCAGCTCGAGCGGGACCTGGTCCTCGGAGTCCCGGTCGGCGGCGCCGATCGGCAGGACGCGGTCGCGTTGGGCGCGGCGGCTGTGCTTGAGGACCGTGTTCCGGATGATGGAGTGGGTCCAGTTGCGGAACGCCGACTTGCGATCCGGCTTGAACTTGAACGGGTACCGGTAGACGTTGAAGAAAACTTCCTGCAGCACGTCCGAAGGGTCCACCGAGTAGTAGGACCGCTTCAGGTGGTGATAGATCAGGCGCAGGAAATCCTCATGATTGAGCTCGTAGAGCAGGGCGAAGGCTTCCTTGGAGGCCGTGTCCTTGTAGACGGCCATCAACGCGGTCGAGACCGCGTCCCGGTGGCGAGAGGGTTCCTTGCGGTATCCCTCGGCCAGCTGGACCAGGTCGCCTGCCCCACCTTCCGAAGCAAGGGTCGCCACGAAGGCTTCAAGCCGGTCGGCGAAACCTTGGAGGCGCGGGGGCTGCGTTCGGGCGAAGGTCATGGGGCAATCAACCTAAATCTAATGGAATCCACCGGTAACGCAAATTCCACCCCTCAATGAGGCCGATCTTGGAGCCCAAGAATACCCTCAAAAATGAGCTCAAGTCCCTCGAAGCCCTTGCTCCAGCGGGGCTTAACCGGAAATCCAGCCTGCGCACCTAGACTGCCGGACATGGTCGAGGACGCCTCCGGACCGCCTCCCGAGCTGCGAGATGTAGCAGAAATCGCCACCGAGCTCGGCCTGGAGTTGCGCGCCTCGATCCGACCGCGCCCGCTGGGTTCGGAGCTCGGGCGGCGGCTGGATTCGTGGTTCCAGGACGGCCGTCACGGAGAGATGGCCTGGCTGGAGCGCGCGCGGGATCAACTCGACTCCCTCCAGGCCTGGAAGCCCTGGACCCGCTCCGCGCTGCTCTTCACCGCCTCCTACGCGCGCGAAGCCGGCGGCTTTCGCGGCGGCGGCCGGGTGGCCCGCTACGCCCTCGGCCGCGACTACCACAACGAGCTGGGGCGAAGGCTGCAGAAGCTCGGCCGACGCCTGAAAGCGGAGGGCCTGGCGCTCCGATCCCGCGCCGTGGTCGACGCCGCCCCGGTCCTGGAGCGCGAGTGGGGCCTGGTCGGCGGCCACGGCTTCCGCGGCAAGAACACCCTGCTGCTCGATCCCGTGGCCGGCCCCTGGCAGTTCCTGGCGGAGCTCCTGGTCGACGCCGAATTGGCGGAATGGAGGCCGGATCCGCCGGCCGCGAGCTGCGGCAGCTGCACCGCCTGCCTCGACGACTGCCCCACCGAGGCCTTCACCGGCCCCTGGCTGCTCGACCCGCGGCGCTGCATTTCCTACCTCACGATCGAGCACCGCGGGCCGATCCCGCGCGCGTTGCGGACGGGAATGGGCGACTGGGTGTTCGGCTGCGACGTCTGCCTCGAGGTCTGCCCCTTCGGCGGCAAGGCCACCGACCAGGCCGAGCGATGGTCCACGGCCCCGGCCTTGGAGCAGCTCTCCCTGGAAGACCTGCTCGGCCTCGACCGCGAGCGCTTCGAGCAGGCCTTCGTGGGCAGTCCGGTTCGTCGGGCCGGTTGGGCAGGCCTGTTGCGCAACGCCTGCGTGGCCCTCGGCAACCTCGGGCGCGGAGAACCGGCCCTGAGCCGAGCCCTGGAGCACCCCGAGGCCCTGGTCCGTGGCCACGCCGCCTGGGCCCTGGGTCAGCTCGGGGTGGCATCGGTCCTCGAGGAGCGGATGCCGACCGAAGCGGTGCCCTGGGTCCGCGAAGAGCTCCAGTCCGCCCTGGGAGAAAACGGGGCCTAGTCCTTATTTTCAGACTAAAAGCGTCTTATTTTTCGGACTTTAGTGCTTCCCTTCGGGCGATCCAGGCTCTCTCCTGGGAATTTTACAACTTCCTAGAAATCATTCTTCACACAGAGTTTAGGAGATCCTTAGGATCGGTTCACTGCCACCCCGGCAAGCTGTTTGCATCTCCGCGGAACCCTGACCTTCCGCACCCTCCCACCTCACATCCCCTTCTCCTTTCCCCCTTTCCGGCCATGAGACAATCTGGCTTCTACTCGGAATCGAAGTTCTGTCCCCAGTGCGACGCCTACGTGCGCTTCCTCCAAAGCGTGCAAGCCTGCTACTGCGTCGAGTGCGGATCCAAGGTCCACCTCTTCAGCATCGATGACCGCAAGGCATTCCTGCAGAGGATCAAGGACGAAAAGGCCGCCAAGCACGGGAATCAAAAGCGGGTTTCCTGACTCCTGCCGGTTCGGGCGCCTCGCCGGGGGGCGGGGCGCCAGGACCCCTCGCAACGGCGGCTCCACACTCCCGGCCTTCGGGCCGGAGGCCGCCGCGGCGAATTTATGCTCTGAGGCGTGCGGCCCCCCTTGTTCCGACTCTGTTTCCTGCTCACGCGAAGCGGCTGCGCCGGGAGGGATCCCCTGGCCGTGCTCGAGGCCGCGGTCCAAGGCGGCGTCGACTGCGTCCAGCTGCGGGAGAAGCAGGGCAGCCCGGACGACCTCTACATGTGGGGGCGACGCCTCCACCGGGAATGCCGGCGCCTGCAGGTCCCGCTGGTGGTCAACGATCTGCTCGAGCTGGCGCTGACCCTGGACGCCGAAGGGGTCCACCTCGGGCAGGAGGACCTCCACCTCGACGACGCCCACCGCCTCGTGGGCGGTCGCATGTGGGTGGGCCTCAGCACTCATGACCTGGAGCAGCTCGACGAGGCGGCGGAGCTGAAGGCGGACTACGCCGGCTTCGGGCCGGTTTTTGCGACCGAAACGAAGGGATATGAGCAGGGGCTGGGACCGGAGCATCTCGCCGCGGCCCTGGCCATCGCTCGGGTCCCGGTGACCGCGATCGGCGGCATCACCCCCGCCAACGCCTGGATGATCCCGGCGCAGGCCGGCATCGCGGTGTCGAGCGCGATCGGCCTGGCCGAGGACCCGGGCGCCGCAGCCCGCGAATTGCTCGGCAAGCGAAACTGACCCGATCGGCCGCCCCGCGTTATCTTGCTGCGGTGAGCCTGTCCCGCCGAGAGTTCCTCTCCCGCTCGGCAGCCGCGGCCTCGGCCGTGCCCGCCTTGGGCACCGCCGCCGCCGGCGCCAGCGCAGGGGATTCCCCGACCTCCGCCGGACCGGAGCCGGGGCCGCTGACCTTGCAGGTCAACGGCGCCGCGCACCAGTTGGAGGTCGAGACCCGCACCACCCTGCTGGAGGCGCTGCGCTGGCAGCTCGGCCTGAGCGGCGCCAAGGAGGTGTGCGACCGCGGCTCCTGCGGCGCCTGCACCGTGCTGCTCGACGGCAAGCCGACGCTGGCCTGCATGACCCTCGCGGTCGACGCCGCCGGCAAGGAGGTGACGACCGTCGAGGGCCTCGGCTCCCCCGACGCGCCGGGCAAGGTCCAGGCGGCCTTCGCCGAGCACGACGCCGTGCAGTGCGGCTACTGCACGCCCGGCATCGTGGTGGCGACCGAGGCCGCTCTGCGCCGGGATCCCGACGCGAACGCGGAGGAGCTGAAGCAGGCCATCGCCGGCAATCAATGCCGCTGCGCCAGCTACAACAAGGTCTTCGACGCCCAGCGCGTGCTGGCCGGGGAAGCGCCGGCGCCGGTCCACCCGGGCAACCGCGAGGCCAGCGTCGAGGGTGAGCTGCCGCGCGTCGACGGCCCGCTGAAGGTCTGCGGCCGCGCCGAGTACTCGGCCGACAAGCGCGCCGCGGGCATGCTGTTCGCGCGCCACCTGCTGTGCCCCTTCGGCCAGGCCAAGCTGGTCGCGGCCGACGTCGAGGCGGCGCGGCGGCTGCCGGGCGTGATCGAGGTCGAGGTCGGGGTGGGCAAGGACTACCGCTACAGCGGCGCGCCGGCCGGCCACGTCTGCGCCGAGTCGCCGGCGGCGCTACGCGACGCAGTCGCGGCGCTGCAGTTGGAGTGGGACTGGGAGCCGGTCGAGACCGACCCGCTGGTCCTGCACCAGGAGCAGCACGGCGCCTTCCCGCCGGCCGAGGACGAGCTCAGCGGTTTCGAGGACGCCGACGAGGCGGCCGCCGCCCTGGCCGAGGCCGACGCCGTGGTCGAGGCCGTCTACCGCACCCAGGTGCAGATCCACACGCCGCTCGAGCCGCACGGTGCGATGGTCGACCCGACCGTGCAGCCGGTGCAGTGCTGGGTCAGCAGCCAGGGCACCTTCACCTGCGTGGAAGCCATGAAGCGCGGCCTGGAGCTCGACACCGAGGACTTCCAGGTCCGCTGCGACCACGTCGGCGGCGGCTTCGGCAGCAAGTTCGGCGCCGGCCGCGAGGGCCTGCTGGCGGCGCAGCTCGCCGGCCGCCACGACCGACCGGTGCGGGTCTTCAACGACCGCGAGGGCGAGCTGCTCGACACCGGCAACCGGCCCGGGTCGCTGCAGTGGTACCGGGTCGGCGCGCGCAAGGACGGCAAGCTGGTGGGCGGCTACATCCGCACCGCGGGCCTGACCGGGGTGGGCGGAGGCGGCGGCGTGACCACGCCCTTCCTCTACGACTTCGGCAAGGTCGCCCGCTCGCACGACGACGTCGCCTCCCCGCACGGGGCGCCGCGTCCCTTCCGCGCGCCGGGGCGGCCGCAAGGCACCTACGGCGTCGAGAGCTTCCTCGACGAGATGGCCGCCAAGCTCGACCTCGACCCGCTCGAGATCCGGCGGGTCAACGAGACCAGCGAGGTGCGGCGGGCCATGCTGGCCGAGGGCGCCGAGCTGATCGGCTGGGACCGGCGCCAGCCGAGCGGCAGCCAGACCGGCCGGCTGCGGCGCGGCTTCGGCTGCGCCGGCGGCGACTGGGGCAACTGGCGCGGCCGCGCCGCGGTGCGCATGACCGCGCAGCCCGACGGCAAGGTGCACGTCTACAGCGGCATGCAGGACATCGGCACCGGCGAACGCACGGTGATCGTCGACCTGACCGCGGAAGCGCTGGGCCTGGCGCGCGAGGACATCGTGCTCCACCTGGCCAACTCGCACTACCCCGAGGGTCCGGCCAGCGGCGGCTCGGTGACCGCGCGCATGACCGCGCCGGCGGTGCGGCAGGCGGCCGAGAGGCTGAAGCCGCAGCTGCCGGTGAAGGAGCCGGTCACGGTCGAGGGCGAGGTGAACGACAAGTACTGGGGCCGCGGCGGCTCCGAGGCGGTGCAGTTCGTCGACCTGACCGTGGACGCCGAGACCGGGCAGGTCCGGATCCAGAAGATCGTCGCGCTGCAGGCCTGCGGCCAGACCGTGAACCGCAAGACCGCCGAGAACCAGATCTTCGGCGGCATCGTCCAGGGCATCGGCTACGCGCTGTTCGAGGACCGCGCTACCGACCCGCAGCTGGGCTACATGATGAACGCCACCCTCGACCGCTATCAGTTCCCCGGGGCCCTCGAGGTACCGGAGATCGTGCCGGTGCTGTGGGGCCACGAGGAGGGCCTCGGCGTTCGCGCGCTCGGCGAGCCGTGCACGGTGCCGACCTCGGGCGCGATCGCCAACGCGGTCGCCAACGCGCTCGGGGTGCGGGTGCGGGAGATTCCGATCACGCCGGAGCGGGTGCTGCGCGCCCTGGAGGGCAAGGCATGAGGCGCTTCGAATACAAGATCGCGGCCGACGCGGCCGAGGCGGCGCGCATCGGTGCCGAGGGTTCCGCGCTGCGCAAGGCCGGCGGCATCGACCTGCTCGACCGCATGAAGGAGGGGCTGGACCGGCCGGCGGTGGTCGTGGGCCTGCAGCGGGCGCTGCCCGACACCCTGGCCCTGAGCGACGACGGCGAGCTAGTGCTCGGCGCCGGGCTCACCCTGGCCGAGCTCGGCCGCAGCGAGCTGGTCCAGGCGCAGCTGCCGGCCCTGGCCGCCGGCGCCGGCGAGGCCGCCACCCCGGCGGTGCGTGAGTCCGCCACCCTCGGCGGCAACCTGCTCCAGCGACCGCGCTGCTGGTACTTCCGTAGCCGCCACTACACCTGCCTGAAGAAGGGCGGTTCGGTGTGCTGGGCGCAGGACGGCCGGCACGAGCACCACGCGCTGTTCGACAACGGCCACTGCGCGGTGGTGCACCCCTCGAACGCGGCCCCGGCGCTGGTCGCGGCCGGCGCCCGGGTCCGGCTGACCGGCCCCGGCGGCGAGCGCGAGCTGGCCCTGGCCGAGCTCTACGCGCCCTCCTCGGCCGACCCCGAGGTGGAGCTCACCCTGCGACCGGACGAGCTCCTGACCGGGGTGGTGGTGCCGGCGGCCAAGCTCGGCCGGCGGTCGGCGCACTACGAGGTGCGCCACAAGCAGAGCTTCGACTGGCCGCTGGCGATGGCGGCTGCCAATCTCCACGGCAGCCCCAGCCTGGTGCTCGGCGCGGTGGCCTCGACGCCGCTGGCGGTGGCGCTACCGGCCGGCCCCGCGCCCGCCGGCGGGGAGGAGCTGTGCCGTTACGCCGCCGCCGCGGCCGAGCTGGCGGTGAC
>CAZXTO010000102.1:0-10375 GCA_964643675.1 uncultured Planctomycetales bacterium | reverse complement strand
CGACAGGTCGAGGCCGGTGGCGGACTACAGGATCATGTGGCCGCCCGCGCCGCCGCCGGAGCCGGAGACCTGACGGATCAGGTTGGAGGATCCTTCACCGGTGGACTCGCCGCCGTTGCCGGAGCCGCCGTTCGCCAGCAGCTGGGTGTTGGTGCCCAGGATGATCGGGCCGATGGCCATGATCTGCAGCTGGCCGCCCCCGCCGCCGCCGGGAGCACCCTTGTAGTACTTGATGGTCCAGCCGTACGGGAAGTTGGCGTCCGGGAAGAAGGTGGCGAGCGGGTCAAGGGCGTTGTCACCGTCGAGATCGAGGCGCCAGACGTAGGAGGAGTCACCACCAGCACCGCCGCCGGCGCCAGCCCACGGGACCGTCAACTCGCCCTCAGTGCGAGTGCCGGTGTAGGCGTTCCACCGGCTTCCATGGAAGTCGTTGGTGGTCGCACCGGTGAAGACAGAGGACTGGGCGAAACCAGCGTCAGGGCCATTCGTCGGGTGGCCGAAGTTGAAAGGCGGCGTCGAACCAGAGGTCCAGACCGGGTCGAATCCTTCCCCGGAAGGGGTGCCCCCAGAGTTGTCATCGGCGGCGTCATCAAAGGCGAGGTCCTCCATGCCCAAGCCACCGGTATCCGGGTTGTTACCGGGCGGGATCGGCTCGATCACGGGAGGCTTCTCGCGGAAACTATTGCCGCGCACCCCGTCACCAGCTCCCTGGAAGTAGGAGGCGGTCAGCATGGTGTGACGGTCGGTGCGGAGATCCGGGCCGGCGTTGTCGTGGGAGTCCGGGTTGGAGACACCGGTCCAGCGGTCCCAATCCAGCGCCGCGATGTTCCCATTGGCGAACTGGCCGCCCGCGCCACCAGCGGCGATCAGGGACTTGCCGTCGTTCTTCATGGAGCCATCTTCGGACCAGTTGACGCAGCCCTCGCCGCCACCACCACCGAGGCCGGTGTTGAAGGCGCCTTGGCCGGAACCCGCCCGGAAGGTCTCCATCTCGGTCTCGGCCGAGGCGATGCCGCCGTCACCGCCGCCCGGGCCACCTTCGGCGCCCGGCTCGGGGACGGTCGGCTGACCCAGGGCCTGCGGGGTGAGGGCGCTCTGGCCGCTCACGTCGAGCACGCCGAGGATCGAGACGGTGCCGGTGGCGTAGATCACCAGCGGGTTGTCGCCGCGGCTGGTGACGACCGCGTTTTCCTCGATGGTGAAGTCGTCCACCTCGAGCACGCCGTCGACCATGGTGAAGTTGCGGCCGTTGGAGTCCTGGAAGGAGACGGTGCCGGTGGTGTCGAGCTCCAGCGAGCTGAAGGCGCTCAGCACGAAGTCGTGCTCAGCGGCCGGCGGCTGGCCGGGGAACTCGAAGCTGGCGGTGATGTCGCCGATGCTGAAGTCCGCGTCCGGGAAGGCCAGGGCGGCGTCGGCGTCGAGCACGGTGCTGGAAGCGAAGTCCTCGAAGACCTCGTCGACGGTCTCGTCGCTCTCGCTCCAGCTGGGGTCGCTGTTGTAGTAGGCGGTCAGGGTCGGCGTGGCGTGGGTCGCCGAGCTCAGCACCTGGGAGTTGGTCTCGCCGGCCAGGTCCTCGAAGTCCGAGCTCACCCGCACCACCAGGTTGCGGTTCGGCGGCAGGATGCCGGCCACCTGGAAGTAGACCAGGGCGCCCTGCGCGGTGCAGTTGTCGATCAGGATCAGCTGCCCGGGCACCTTGTTGGTCGAGGTGAACGAGTTCTCGTTGCCCGAGCCGATCTCGCCGTCCGAGTACAGCACGTAGACCCGGTCGGTGTTGAGGTTGGCCGAGGAGGCGTTGACCGACTGGTTGAAGCGGATCTCGATCACCCCGTCCTGGTCGGAGAACAGGTTCAAGCCGTCCGGGAAGGAGGTCGGGTTGACGGTCGCGAAGCGCGGCGGCCCGATGGTGGTGTCGAGGAACAGCGGCTCGACCGGGTCGATCGGGGTCCGGAACTGCCGGGTCAGACCCACCGACAAGGGGTGCCCGGCCTGGTCGCGCAGCACCGAGTTGCCGAAGCTGTCCTGGGTCGGCAGCGCGATCTCGTAGTTGTAGCCCCCCGGGACGAAGGCGCCGTTGCTGTTGGCGACGTCGGTCGGGCAGGTGGGCCGGAACACGATCACCTTGCCGCCGGTGTTGGACCGGAGCTCGAAGGTGCCGGTCACCGGGCGGCCCTGCACCGCGGTGTCGAGCGGCCGGATCATGATCGAGCTGAAGCTCAAGGAGTTCGGATCGACCGGGTGATTGAAGGTGATGACGATGGGCCGGTTGAGGGCCCAGACGTCGCCTTCGTTCATGTTGATCGATTCGACCTGGAAGGAACCTGCGTTCGCCGACTCCTTGTTCGTCAAGGAGCTTCCCCCGCCGAAGCAGGAGGAGAACACGGCTGCGCAAAGCAGGGCAGCCGCGAGGGGCTTGCGGAGGAGAGCGTGGGGGGACCTGATCATGAGGCTCATTGGATGCTCCAGGCGAGGCCGAGGGCGTCCAATTCGGGCGAGAGGTTTTGCTCGATGTTCGACACGAAGGTGAAGCGGAACTGGAAGAACTCGTACTCCCGTCCCGCAGGGTCGTTCAGGAGGCTCTGGATGTCGGAGCGCCACCCGGTGGTGTCGCTCATGCACGGGTTGTCGTAGTCGCCGTAGAAGTCCAGGACGCTGGCGTCGGTCAGCGGGCTCGAGCCGCTGGAGCCGCAGTTCAAGGTCTGGACTCCGCGCACATCGACCACCACCTCGGTGTTGGGCGGCTGGAACTCCGGAGCGGGTTCCTGGGTGATGTCGCTGATGAAGTCGGGCTTACCGCCGAAGGAGAACCAGTGGGTGTAGACCCGCGAGACCCGCAGCACGAAGTCGACCTGGTGCCAGTAGAGCTCCGGGCCGAAGGCCTTGGTCCGGGATCCGGCGCCCTGACCGGAGGTCTGGTAGCCGCCCTGCGGGTTCATGCCGCCGGTGGCGCGGTCATCGGGGATCACCTGGTGCCAGTTGCCGCCGGCATCCCGGCCACCGGCCGAGAAGATGCGGAAGGCCGGGAGGGCCGAGGAACCGCACATGATCTGGACCTGGAAACCGTTGGCGCCGAAGAAGTTGCCGCGGGGGTAGCAGCGGAAGCGCGCCAGCAGCGGCATCCCGATCGAGGGGACGAATTGGGCGTTGTACTCCTTGGTGCCGCTGACGGTGTCCGGCGGCACGCCGGCGCTGGACTTGCCGCCCAGGTAGGCCGGGCCGTCCAGGTTGGCCAGGGCGGTGATGTCGGTGTCGCGCCAGGTGTAAGTGTGGGTGAAATCACCCCAGGGCATGTACTTGTTGCCCGAGGTGGCGGTGAACACCTTGGTGGCGGTCAGCTGATAGGCCCCGTCCCAGACCACGTCCTCGTTCAGGTCCGGGAAGCCCAGGATGCTGGAATCGAAGTCGTTGTTCCGGCGCAGACCGGAGTTGGGGTAATCCGGATAACCGGAGGACGGGTTGATGAAGTCGTCCGGGAAGCGCTCAGAGTGGGACAGAGCGACCGAGTAGCGGTGGAAGCTGTCGTCCAGCACGTTGCCGCCGAAGGGAGCCCAGTTGAGCGACTCGACGTCGAGGTTGAACTCGGCCACCGCCAGCAGGCCCAGGCCCAGGATGTGGTAGGGCCAGCAGGTCATCAGGACCGCTCCGGTCGGCGTCAGCGGGGTCATGACGCCGGCGGTGAACTGGATGCGCTGGGCGACGTAGGGGTTGGCCGGGTCGGCGGTGCGGGAGAAGCGCACCAGCTGGCGGCCGCGCAGGACCCCCGGGTCGAACACGTACTGACCGCCGTACTCGAGCAGGCTGTCGCCGTTCTCGTCGGTGCTGTTGAAGCGCAGCGCGAAGTAACGGTCGGCCGGCCAAGGGTTGGTAGAGCCGGGAGTGATCAGCTCGTCCTGCCCCTCGTTGCCGGCCACGAAATCGGTGAAGGCCACCTTGTTGCCGGCGAGGTCGATGATGCCGTCGTTGCCGTCCCGCACCGAGACGGCGAAGCGCAGGCCGTTGCCCTCGTCGTGGGCGTCGGTGAAGCCCGCCGCCGGCGCGATGGTGTAGGTGCGGCCGTCGGGGGCGATGCCGAGCGGACCGGACAGGACCCGGCCGCTGCCCGAGCTGGTGCCGGTCACCGACCCGCCGGTGCCGACGTCCTCGACCGCCACCGTGTAGCCCAGCTGGCGGTCGATGTAGTCGGCCACCGACTCGGCGTTGGGGAAGCCGAACTGCCGGGCCGCGTAGATCTCGGCCAGGTAGGTGTCCGCCGGATCCGAAGGGTTGATCGGATCGACCACGTAAGAGGTGATCACGAAGGACTCGAGCGCCTTGACCGTGGCCGGATCGACCGGCTCACTGAAGGAGATCGAGATCGTCGAGTAGGGGTCGATGCCGCGGGCAGGCAGGCCGTATTCCGGCTCGGGGAAGAACTTGACCCAGCACAGCTGGAGGCCGGAGTCGGCGCTGGCGTAGGCGGTGGTGATCCGCCCCTGCATCGGGTTGGAGACGTAGCTTCCGACCGGGATGCTCTCGGGGCTCTCGAGCACGGCGCCGGACACCTCGTAGGCGTTGGGGTTGGCCGCGTCGTCGATCTTGGTGACGGTGAACAGGCCCTGACCGATCTCGAACACGTCCCCGATCTTGGGGGTCACCGGCCGGCAGTTCACCGATTCGATGGCGTAGGTCAGGCTGCGCTCGAAGCCGCTGCCGCTGACCTCGGTGATCTGCACGTTCAATTCGGTGATCAGGGTCGGGCTGACCCGGTCCTGCATGAAGCCGTTGAACAGGTCGTTGTCGTTGCCGGTGCGGAAGGCGCGCAGCACGATCGGGTCGAGGCCGTTCGAGAGCACCACCGGATCCGAGTCGGTCGGCTGCAGGCTGTGGGTGCCCCCCAGGTTGCGCAGGACCTGGAACTGACCGTTGTCGACGTCGACCTTGGTCGGGATCCGGATCACCGCGTTCGGGTTGACGCTGTCCAGCGAGGCCGGGAAGCCGACTCCGTTCTGGGGGATGCCCAGGTTGGCCTCGTCGAAGCGCGAGATGGTCGGGTCGATGATGACCACCCCCTTGGGCTTGCCGTCCTTGCCCGTGGTGGTGTTGTCGACCAGGTAGCGCACCTCCTGGTTGACCACCGGCGGGTCGCCGACCTGGACCTTGATGGTCTCGCCGTTGACCAGCGCCGGGTCCACGTACTCCGAGAACTGGAGGCGGATGGCGCCGTTGCGGCCCACCATCGAGAAGGGCGCCAGGCTGTCCAGGCCCTTGGTGGAGACCGCCGCGCGACCGCTCTGGGCGGCGTCGTACAGGCTGGTGAAGGCGGCGGTGCCCTGGACCTCGTGGATGGTCAGGGTCTGGGATTGGGTCAGCGGGTTCAGGCCGAGGGTGTAGACCCCGGTCTGATCCTGCAGGCTCTCCATGATCAGGACGTCCCGCTGGACCAGGGCGCCGTTGACGTCCAGGACGTCGACCAGACGTCCCCACTCGACCGTCTCCAGGAAGAACTTCGCCCGACCGCTGCCGGGGACGTTCGAGTTCCCGGAGGAGCTGCTGTTGAAGCAACCCGGGAGCAGGAGCACCGCCAGGCTCGCCAGGGCGAAGCCGGAGCGGAAGCGGAGTCGGGTGGAGACGTTTTGATGCATGACGTTTGGATCAGAGTTGCCAGGCCATGCCCAAGCCGTCCATCACGGCCTGGTTGCCCCGGTCAACGTCGTTCACGAAGGTGAGCCGGACCTGGAAGAAGCGGAACGAGTTCGCCTCCAGGTCGGTGAAGTCGGTGGTCCAGTCGCCCGGAGTGGAGACCCCGCCGCTGGTGCCGGCGAACTCGCCGTAGGTGTCGAAGCCGATGCTGGCGTCCAACAGCGGCGAAGGCGCCGAGGTCGGGTTGCCCGGGTGGTCGACCTGGACCGCGCCGCGGTACTCCACCACCACCGAGGTGCCCTCGGGCTGATTGCCTTCCTCGGGCTCGACCTGGACGCCGACGGCGTCGGACACGCCCAGGATGCCGCCCATGTCGAACCAGTGGGTGTAGACCCGGCTGACCTTCAGCACGAAGTCGACCTCGGTCCAGTAGAAGTAGGGGTCGGTCGGGTCGGTGGGCTGGCCGGAGCCGACCACGTAACCGCCCTGCGGCTGGGTGCCGCCCTTGGCGGCGTTGTCCGGGATCACCTGCTCCCAGGTGCCGGAGGCGTCCTGGCCGCCCTCGGAGTAGACCCGGAAGGCCGGGAAGCTGGTCTGCACGTTCTGGGTCAGCAGCGCGGTGACCTGGAACTGGTTGGTGCCGAGGCGTTCCCCGCGCGGGTAGCAGCGGAAGCGGGCCAACAGCGGCAGCGCCACCGAGGGGGTGGCTTCCGCCGCGTAGAGACCGGCCTCGGGGTGGGTCGAGGTCGAAGCGCCCGGGGACTGGGCCGAGGTGCCGTAGGTGTCGTACGGGAAGGTCGTGTCGCGCCAGGTGTAGGTGTCCTCGAACTCCGGCCAAGGCAGCATGGTGTTGCCGGACTCGGAGGTGAACAGGTTCAGGCTCGAGATCGAGTAGGAGGTGTCCACCACGATCTTCTCGTCCTGCTCCGGGTAGCCGAGGATGTTCTCGTCGAAGCTGGAGGCGACCAGGCCGGAGAAGGGCCAGATCACCACCCCTTGGACGACCAGCTCGTCGGCCATGTACTTGGAGTGGGCCAGGGCGACCGAGAAGCGCGGGTAGAGGTCGTCGAAGACCACGCCGCCGAGCGGGGTCCAGCTCATGCCCTCGACGTCGACGTTGAACTCGTTGAGGTTCTGGTAGCCGAAGCCGAGGTCGTGCGGACGGGTGGTGGTCATCACCACCGAACCGGCCGGGGACAGCGGCGCGTAGGGCGGGATCCAGACCGGGCCGGTGCCCGCGTTGACCGCGGTGCCGGTGCCGACGTACTGGTTGCTGTTGTCGGCGTCGCGCGAGAAGCGCTCCGGCTCCCGACCGGTCAGCAGGCCGGTCTGGTAGCCGACCTGGCCGCTGTACTCGGGCAGGCCGTCGTTGTCCTCGTCGAGGCTGTTGGCGCGCAGCGAGAAGGCCTTGGTCTTGTTGGTGGCGCTGGCGCCGCCGCCGCCGGCCGCGGTCAGCTGGTTGTCGTCGGCCACCGTCGCGAAGGGCGTGCCGGCGACGAAGCCGGTCAGGTCGACCGAGTTGCCGGCCAGGTCACGGACGCCGTCGCCGCCGTTGCGCAGGGCGATCGAGAACTGCAGGAAGCTGTCCAGGTTGGGCTCGGCGAAGCCCGGCAGCGGCGTCAGGGTGAAGCTGGTGCCGTTGATGTCGGACTCGATCGGGCCGAACAGGACCCGGCCGCCGAACTCGGCGGTCGAGGCCGTGCCGGAGGTATCGGTCGGCAGGTGGTAGCCGCGCTGGCGGTCGATGTAGTCGGCCGCGGTCTCGGTCGGGAACAGGGTCGGATGACGGTAGTAGGCGGCGTTCTTGCCGAAGGAGTCATCCATCTCGAAGGCGGTGACCACGAAGGTGTGCATCGAGGTCACGGTGCGCGGATCGATCGGCTCGCTGAAGGTCGCGGTGACCGAGGTCGTGCTCGGGTCGAGCTCGAGCAGCTGCCCGGAGGTGTAGGTCGGGTCCGGGTTGAAGTCGAGGTAGCAGATCTGGCGATCGGCGTCCTGCGTCCCGTAGGCGGTGTTCAGCCGCGCGGCGGTGGTCAGGCCGGTGCCGGGCGGGAGCGCGGTGGACGGGTCGGAGGGCTCGAGCATGCGGCCGCGGACCTCGTAGGCGGCGGAGCTGCTGGAGTCGATGACCGCGGTCACCAGGAGCAGGGCGTCGGCGAAGTCGAAGATGTCGCCGGCCTTCGGCGACATGTCCATGCAGTACTCGGCGTTGATCGAGTAGGTCAGCTCCCGGGTGGTCGAGGAGGTGCCGCTCGGCGCGACGATGGCCGAGACGGTGACGTCCTGCACGCCGATCAGCTTCGGCGGCACGAGGTCCTCCATGAAGCCGCGGAAGACGTCGTGGTCGTTGCCGGCCCGGAACACCTGGACCAGGACCGGGTCGCCCCCGGCGCTGGTCTCGACCGGATCGTCGTCCAGGTTGGTGACGCGACGGTTGCCCTTCTTGTTGCTGACGATCGTGGCCTGACCGAACAGCAGGTCCTCCTTGGTGGGGATCCGGATCTTGATGTTGTCGTTGACCGCGTCCAGCGACTCGGGGAAGCCGACCGTGTTCGCCGGCAGGCCCAGCAGGGCGGACTCGCGGGCGCTGATCGTCGGGTCGATCAGGACGTAGCCCTTCTTTTTCTTGGCGTCGTTCTCGACCGCCAGCCGCACGGTGAGCTCCTGGGTGGCCGGCGAGCCGCTGTAGACCTGGACCGAGGAGGTGTTGACCGTGTTGGGGTCGATCTGGTCCGAGAAGCGGAGCCGCAGGGCGCCGTTGCGGGCCACCATGGTGTAGTACGGCGGGTCGTTCGGCCCCTTGCGGTCGAGCGACTCGAGGCCGGACTGGGCGGCGTTGAGCAGGATCGTGAAGCCGGCAGTGCCGCGGACCTGCAGGACCTTCAGGGTCTCGGCCTGGGTGACCGGGTTGGTGGTCAGCTCGTAGCTGACGCCGTCGATGGTCAGGTCGGGCCGGATCAGCACGTCCTGATCGACGAGGTCGTCGTTCGCGTCCACCACGTCCACCAGGCGGCCCCACTCGATGACCTCGAGCACGAGCTGGCTATCCGCCCCGAAAGCGCTGGCGGAAGGCTGGTCGGAATTGAAGCAGCTCGTCGTCAGCAAGGCGAGGCCGAGACCGGCGACGGGCAGGGTGCGGCGAAGGATCGAAGGGATCTTCACGGAAGGAATCATGCGGCTTTCAGGTCAGAAGGGACGACCGATGGCAGGCGGAACCCTGGGTCCGAAGGGGCCCATCCTATGCCGGCGCAAAGGAGCGGCTACTGGTCATTTGGCAACAACCGTGCCAGCCGCTTGGGGGTCCAGGATCCAGGGGATTCCGGGCGCTCGCGCCCGAATTGTTCGTTTCCGCACAGGCGCGGAACTTCAGGGGGGGAAGGGAGCCTCAGCTCCCCCACCAAACATAGCCTTCCCGGAGGGCCTCGTCACGCTCTCGGAAGGGACGCAAATTCTCCGGCCGGATCCGCAGGGCTGCCTGGGAATGGAGCGGGTGGACCCGGCGCGAGGAGCGGCAGCCGGCGTACTCCACCCCCAGCTGGCTGTCGCAATAGGCGCACAGGAACAGCCGCTGGCGACGGCCGACCACCCGCCAGGGGGGCTGGATGCCCTCGGCGTGGGTGATGCAGTCCGGGTTCGGGCAGGCCCCCAGGCCGTGCTCGGGATTGCCGGCCGGCAGCGGGGTGAGCGGCGGCAGGGCCCAGGCGTCGGAGCGGAGCATGGCCAGGAAGACCGCCTGGCGCACCACCGGCCCGTTGCGGGCCTGGCGGAAGTAGCGGGCCCGGGGATCCTCGTCGACCTCCTCGGGCAGCTCGGCGCGGCGCGGCAGCGGGTGCAGGAACAGGCAGTCCTGGAGCAGCGGGTCCTCCAACTGCCAGGCGCGCAGGCCCGGGTAGACCCCGCGGGTGGCCTCGGCGCCGCGCTCGTCCTGGAGCCGGGTCAGGTAGAGGGCGTCCAGCTTCTCCAGCTGCGGCGTGCCCTCGTGGAATAGGGTGCCCTGGAGCATGCCCTTGGGCTCGAGGACGCGGGCCTCCTCACTGCCGATCCAGGAGCGCAGGACCGGGTGGCAGACCGTGCCGACCCGGTACTCGGCCCGCTCCTGGATCCGGGTCTCGAAGCTGCTCTCCCAGTCCAGGCCGGGCGCGGGCAGCGCCACCACCCGGGCCCCGAGCATCGCCAGCCCCCAGGCCAGCGAGCGGGCGGTGCGCCCGTGCATCAGGTCCCCCATCAGGCCGATGGTGCGGCCCTCGAAGCCGCCCCAGGCCTGGTAGAGGGTGTAGAGGTCGACCAGGGTCTGGGTCGGGTGGCCGAGGCGACCGTCGCCGCCGTTCACCACCGGCACCCCGGCGGCCTGGGAGACCAGCCGCGAGGCGCCGTCGCGCGGGTGGCGCCAGACGATCAGGTCGGCGTAGCCGCCGATGATGCGGGCGCTGTCGCGCAGGCTCTCGCCCTTGGCCCGGCTGGTGGTCTTGGGGTCGGCGACCGTGATCACCCCGGCCCCCAAGCGGTGGGCGGCCGACTCGAAGGAGAGGCGGGTGCGGGTCGAGGGTTCCTCGAAGACGGTGGCGATCACCAGCCCACGCAGGGCATCCCGCAGCTCCTGCGGTCGCTGCTCGATCTCGCGCACGCGCTCGAGGAACGCCGACAGGAAGGCAGAGTTGAAGGCTTCCGCGGAGTGGAGCCCTTCCAGGACGGGAAGCAGCGGCATCGCAGGGCGGGATTCTACCGCCGCCGACCCGAATCCCCGAGCATCGCGTGG
>CAZXTO010000101.1:0-10539 GCA_964643675.1 uncultured Planctomycetales bacterium | reverse complement strand
CGGGCGACCTCGTCGACCACGTGCTCGACCCGGCGCTGCAGCACGGGCGCCAGGCGATCGCGGTGGCGCTCGAAGGCGGCGCGAGAGACGTCGCGCAGGCAGGTCACCCCCGGCACCGCCTGCTGCATCACCGCCAGCGCCTGGGTGCACTCCGCCACGCGCTGGTTGAAGGCGGAGGTGGCGAGCTCGCGCTGCACGCCGCTGTCGACCACCGCGATGCACAGCTCCTCCCCCAGCGGCAGGTGCTCGCGGGTCAGCTCGAGGCAATCGAAGTGCAGGAGGTGCCCCGGCTCGGCCAACAGGATCGCGGCCTGGTCGAGGATGCCGCAGCGCACGCCGGCGTAGACGTTCTCGGCCTCGTGGGCGAGGTGGATCATCTCGTCCGGGCCGGTGTCGGCGCCGAGCAGCGCCGCCACCGCGTAGACCGCCGCGCACTCGATGCTGGCCGAGCTGGACAGGCCCTTGGCCATCGGCAGGTCGGCGCAGACCGCGATCTCGAGCCCGGGCAGGCGGCCCCAGGCCCGCTCGCAGACCCACAGCGCTCCCTCCAGGTAGGCCGACCAGGCGTCGGTCCGGCCGGGCTCGAGCTGGTCCAGGGGCACCTCGACCTCCTCGCCGGGGAATTGCTCCGAGCGCAGCCGGAGCACTCGCTCCGGCAGCTCGCCGACGGCGAGGTAGGTGCCGCGCGAGAGCGCCACCGGCATCACGCTGCCGCCGTTGTAATCGAGGTGGGAGCCGAGCAGGTTGGCGCGGCCGGGGGCGAAGAACAAGCGCGGTTTCCGGCCGCCCCCGCCGCCGTAGAGGGCGGTGACCCGATCGATCATGGCGGCGTCCTGCACCCGCCCAAGGTTACGATGTCCGCTCGCCGGTTTCAGCGCCGGCCCGTACGAGAAGCCGATGAAGACCACCGCCTCGCTGCTCTCCGCTCTCGCCCTCTGCTGGGCCGCTGCGCCGGCCCAGGCCCAGGCCGACGCCGCCTCGGACCCGCTGGCCGTCCCCGTGCTGGAGCACGACGGCCGCGCCTACACCGCGCGCGAGGTCTTCGACGCCTACGCCGCCTTCGACACCAGCCTGGTCGGCACCCTGGAGCGCGACCCGGCCTACCGCGCGGTCTACTTCCGCTCGCTGCGCTTCCTCAACCTGGTCCAGTCCTTCAGCGACCACCTGATCGTGACCGAGGCCGGGCTGGCCGCGGTCGAGCGCCCGGCCCTGCTGACCGAGGCCGCCGCCTGGGCCGCCGACCGCGGCTTGAAGACCCTGCCGGAGGGCGCGCTGACCTCGAACGGCTTCGAGATCGACACCCGCGCGCGGGTGCTCGCGCTCCAGGAGCCGGAGTACTCCACCCAGGAGCTGCGCACCCACATGCTGAGCTCGGTGCCGGAGTTCTTCCACGAGCTGGCGGTGTCCCGCATCCGCCTGCCGCTGTTCGACGCCGCCCAGACCCGCGCCCTGGGCCAGGAGGAACGCCGCGCCCGCTACGAGCTGCTGGCCGAGGCGGCCGCCCTGCTCGAGAGCGGCGAGCTGGATTGGGAGACGGCGGTCGAGCGCTACGCCGAGATCCCGGACGACAAGGCCCGCAAGGGTTCGATCGGCCTGCTCAAGCGCACCATGGTCGGCCGCTACGAGGAGGCCTTCCTGCGCCACACCTTCGCCGACCTCGGCTACAAGATGCCCGAGGGCCAGGTGCTGCGCGGCCCGATCATGGGCGAGCGCTTCGTCTACCTGGTGAGGATCGAGACCGTCCGGGTGCGGCCGATCGTGGACCTGAACCTGGTGCGGGACCGGGTCGATCGTTCCTTGCGTGAGAAATTGCTCCAGGAGAAACTCCAAGAACTCCGGAACGGCGTCGAGCGCAAGCTGCTCGTGCCGATCCTCTGATCCTGGAATGACTCCCCCCGTCCTGGAGCTCGACCGGCTGGTCGTCCGCTACGGCTCCTTCACCGCGCTGGCCGACCTGAGCGCCGTCTTCGAAGGCGGCGCGCTCGGCCTGCTCGGCCCCAACGGCGCCGGCAAGTCGACCCTGCTGCGCTGCATCCTGGGCATGATCCGGCCCTCCGGAGGCGGGGTCCGGGTGGCTGGCCAGGACGCCCGCCGCGCCAGCCGCGCGGTGCGCCGGCGGATCGGCTACATGCCCGAGCGGGACTCCTACGTGCCGGGCATGTCGGGCGTGCGCGCCCTCTCCCACCTGGCCGAGGTCTGCGGCCTGAAGCCCGACGACGCCATGCTGCGCGCCCACGACGTGCTCCACTTCGTCGGCCTCGGCGAGGAGCGCTACCGCGAGGTCGCCAGCTACTCGGTCGGCATGCGCCAACGCTGGAAGCTGGCCGCGGCGCTGGTCCACGACCCGGACATCCTGTTCCTGGACGAGCCGACCAACGGCCTCGACCCGCGCGGCCGGGCGCGCATGCTGGAGGTCATCGACCGCGTGCGGCGCGAGCACGGCCTGCACCTGATCCTGGCCAGCCACCTACTGCCCGACGTCGAGCGGCTGTGCGACCACGTGTGGGTGATCGACCAGGGACGCATGAAGATCTCCGATTCGCTGGCCAGCCTGACGGCGGCGGCGCGCGGAGCCAAGCGGGTGCGGACCCGGCCCGAGCAGCTGGCGGCGCTCACCGAGGCGGCCGAACGCTCCGGCTTCCAGGTCGCGGCCGGCGGCGGCGACTCCGAGATCGTGCTGACCCGCGGCGAGGAGATCGTCGAGCCGGCGGCGGTCTTCGGCCTGGCCCGCCAGTGCGGCGCCACCGTCCTCGGCGTACGACCGGCGGCGCGCTCCCTCGAAGACGCCTTCCTCGAGGCGCTGGAGCTGGACTGATGGCCTTCCGCGCCGCCGAGTACGAACGCTTCGCGGGCTCCCGCTCGCGGGTGCCCGCCTGGTGGCCGATCTGCACCGCCACCTGGCGCCGCGGCTGGGCCTCGCGCTGGGTGAGGCTGATCAGCTACGGCACCCTGGCGATCGCCTTCGGCTTCACCGCCCTGTTCTACTTCGCCTACCAGGTGATGCCGAGCTGGCCGGCGCTGCTGCGCATGCTGGGCGAGGACGGCGCCATGGACTCGGGCTTCCCGGTGCAGTTCTACGAAGGCCTGATGCACGTCTTCGTCTACCCGGTGCTGCTGCCGCTGTCGCTCCTGTTCGGCTATGACCTGGTGTCGAAGGACCTGGCGAGCAACGCCCTCGAGACCTACTTCTCGCGCCCGGTGACCCCGCTGGTCTACGTCGTCGGCCGCACCCTGGCCTACGTCGGCTTCCTGCTGCTGGTGACCCTGGCGCCGCTGCTGTGGATCTGGGCCTTCGACGCCAGCACCGGCCCCGAGGGCCGCTTCGAGGAGATCAAGGCGGTGCCGCTGGCGCTGGCCAAGGGCCTCGGCCTGACCGCGCTGCTGCTGGCGCTGATGGTCCAGGCGCTGAGCAGCATCACCAAGAGCGGCATCTGGACCAACCTGGTGTTCGTGGTGCTGTTCGTGTTCAGCACCGCCGCCGGCAACATCCTCTATGAGGAGTCGGGGCGGCGCATCGAGCGGGTCTACACCGCCGAGGAGATCGCCCGGATCGAGGAGATCCAGGAGAATGCCGAGGCCCGCGGCCACCCGATCGACATGGAGGTCCCCGAGCCCGGCGCGACCCGGGTCACCTGGGGCGACCGCGACTCGCGGCTGCTGGCGCTGTCCTTCCCCGACAACATCACCTCCTGGTGCATCGCCTGCATGGAGGATGCCTACCCGGAGGAGGTGATGGAGAAGCGCCGCTCTCGCCGCCACGGCCGCGGATCCGATGCCCGCGTCCCGGCTGAGCTGGCCCGCGACGTGCTGCTCGGCATGGCGGCGGTCTCGCTGGTCATGCTGTTCCTGCGGCTGCGCAAGCGGGGGACGGTCGGATGAGCGCCCCCACCCTGCGCTGCGTCGGCCTGTCGCGCTGGTACGGCGAGGTCCAAGGCCTCTCCGGCCTCTCGGTCGAGGTCGAGAGCGGGGTGATCGGCCTGCTGGGACCGAACGGATCCGGCAAGTCCACCCTGATGAAGCTGCTGAACGGCCTGATCCGGCCCAGCCGCGGCTTCGTCGAGCTGTTCGGCGAGCGGGTCGGCCCGGACAGCCACGCGCTGTTCTCGCGCATCGGCTACGCGCCGGGCGAGGACGTGCACTTCGAGACCGAGCGCGCGATCGACTTCCTCGCCCTGCTGGCCCAGCTCGGCGGCGAGCGCGGCGCCGGCGCCCGGGCGCGGGCCGAGGCGGCGCTGGCCAAGGTCGACCTGGCCGACAAGGCCCACGTCCGGCTGCAGGCGATGTCCAAGGGCATGCGGCAGCGGGTCAAGGTGGCCCAGGCGCTGCTGTTCGAGCCCGAGCTGCTGCTGCTCGACGAGCCCCTCAACGGCATGGACCCGATCAGTCGCCGCACCACCATGCGCCTGGTGCGCGAGCACGGCGAGGGCGGCGGCACGGTCGTGTTCGCCTCCCACGTGCTGCACGAGGTCGAAGCTGTCACCAGCCGGGTGATCCTGCTGCACCACGGCCGCCTGCTGGCCGAGGGCCGCCTGGGCGAGATCCGCGAGCTGGTCGGGCGGCGCCCGCGGCGCCTGCAGCTGCGCTGCGAACAGCCCCGCCAGATCGCCGCCACCCTGCTCGACGAGGGGCTGGTGGTCGGCACCCGCTTCGACGGCGAGGAGCAGCTCGAGCTCGAGACCCGCAGCCTGGCGAGCCTGCTCGAGCGCCTCGAGGACTTCGGCGCCGAGGGTCGCGTCCACAGCCTGGAGCTCGAGGACGAGGGCCTCGAGTCGATCTTCGATCTCCTGGTCGGAGGTGAGGAATGAGCGCCGTCTCCGCCTTCCGCGCCTTCACCTTGCGCCGCCGCCTGCGCGGGCTGGGGCTGGCGCCGTCGCTGGCCGTCGCCCTGATCCCGACCGGCATCGCCGCCTTGATCGCCTGGCGCGGCGCCGGCACGCCGCTGGACGACTACCTCCGCTACGCGGCGCCGCTGTGCCTGTCCTTCGTGCTGCCCTTCGTGGCCATGTTCACGACCCTGCCGATCCTCGGTGAGCTCTACGACAAGGGCGCGATGGGCTACGTCTACACCCGCCCGGCGCCGCGCTGGGCGCCGCTGCTGGGCCTGTTCCAGGGCGCGCTGCTGGCGATGCTGCCGGTGATGCTGCTGAGCGCGCTCGGCCCCGCCCTGGTGATGATGGTGCTCGACCAGGGGGCGACCGGCTTGGCCGACTGGCTGCCGGCGGTCGGCGGCGTCGCCGCCACCCTGGCGGTCGGCGCGGTGGTCTACACCGCGATCTGCGTCCTGCTCGGGGTCTGGTCGCGACGCTCGATCCTGTGGGCGCTGCTGGTGCTGGTGGTCTGGGGCAGCGTGGTCGGCAACCTGCCCGGTTCGCTGCGCGACACCTCCCCCCACCGCTACCTGACCGCGCTGCTCCGCCAGTGGGGCAACATCGATCCCCAGGTGGACCTGGTGGTGCTCCCGCTGGACCCCGAGCCGCCGGCGGTGGGCCTGTCGCTGGCGATGCTGGCCGGAATCACCCTGCTCTCGCTGTACTTGTCCTGGCGCGCATCGCGCCGACGAGACATCCTTTAGGCATGGGTCTTTTCCGCACCGCTTCCGAGTGGCTGCGGCGCGTCGAGGCGTTGCCTGCGGTCCCCCTCCTCTCCTCGGTGCTCCTCGGCGACCCGGCCGAGTTCGAGGTCCTCGAGGTCATCAACGTGCACATGGCCGCGGCCGACGGCGGCCTGCAGCAGATCGACCGCATGTCGGCGAAGGGCCAGTGGCACTTCCTGCTCGACGCCTACCGGGGCATCGGCATGCGGGTCGAGGTGCTGCCCGCCAAGCCGGGCCTGGCCGACTCCTGCTTCACCGCCAATCCCTCGATCGTGCTGTCCCTGCCGGACGGCGGCCGCGTGGCCTGGCTGGCGAAGATGGCCCACCCCTCGCGCGCGCCCGAGGTGGCGCTGCACGAGGAGTTCCTGCGCGGCCAGGGCATCGAGATCCGCGAGATGCCGGACTCGGTCAGCCGCTTCGAAGGCTGCGGCGACGGGCTGCTGCACCCGGGTCGCCTGCTGCTCCACGCCGGCGTCGGCCCGCGCACGGAGGAGGCGGCCTGGCAGGTGATCGCCGAGGCCCACCCCGAACTCGACGTGCTGGTCTACCGGCTGCAGGACGAGCGCTTCTACCACCTCGACACGGCGCTGGCCCCGCTCGCCGAGCGCACCGCGATGTACGTCGAGGAGGCCTTCGACGCCGAGGGGCTGGAGCTGATCCACGCCGCCTTCCCCAAGGCCTTCCCGGTGCCGCTCGCCGAAGGCTTGAATTTCGCCTGCAACGCGCACTGCCCCGACCGCTGCCACGTGCTGATCCAGCGCGGCTGCCCGGAGACCGTGGCCGAGCTGAAGCGGCGCGACTTCGTGCCGGTCGAGCTCGAGACCAGCGAATTCCGCAAGTCAGGCGGTTCGGTGTTCTGCCTCAAGCTCGCCTACTGAGGCGCCGCGCGCCAAGGCCAGCCGCACCAGCCGGTCGCAGAGCTCGGCGAAGGGCAGCCCGCGCAGCTGCATCAGCTTGGCGTACATCGAGATCGAGGTGAAGCCGGGGATCGTGTTGACCTCGTTCAGGATCAGCTCGTCGTCGGCGCCGAGGAAGAAGTCCACCCGCGCCATGCCAGCCAGCCGCAGCACCTCGAAGGCGGTGGCGGCGTGGGCGGCGAGGCCGGCGGCGGCGGCCGCGGAGACGCCGGGCGCTGGCAGCAGCAGCTGGGCGCTGTCGTCCTCGTACTTGGCCTCGTAGTCGTACCAGGCCTGGGCGCGGATCTCGCCCGGCGGGCTGACCAGCGGCGGCGAGCCCTCGAGCACGGCGAGCTCGAGCTCTCGGCCCTCGAACTCCGGTTCCACCAGCACCAGGCGGCCGTAGCGGAAGGCCAGCTCCAGTCCCTCCCGCAGCGAGGCCAGATCGTCGGCCCGGCTGATGCCGATGCTGGAGCCCAGCGCCACCGGCTTGATGAAGCAGGGGCCGGGGAAGCGGGCGAGGACGCGGGCGGCGGCGGCCGCCGGGTCGGCGAGGAAGGCCTCGCGGCGCTCCTCGACCCACGGCAGCACCGGCACCCCGGCGTCGCGCAGCACCCGCTTGGCGGCGCCCTTGTCCATCGCCAGGGCCGAGCCGAGGCAGGGGCTGCCCACGCAAGGCACGCCGCGCAGCTCCAGCCAGCCCTGCAAGGTGCCGTCCTCGCCGCCCGGGCCGTGCAGGACCGGGAACACGCAGTCGGTGCCGTCCGGCAGGAAGGGGGCGCCGCCGGCCGAGGCCGGGCGCTCACCGTCGAGCAGGGCGCGGGATTCGGCGGCGCCGAGCCAGCCGCCGTCGCGGGTGATGCCGACCGGCCGCAGGTCGTAGCGGGCCGGGTCGAGGTGTTCCATCACCGCGCGCGCCGAGCGCAGCGAAACCGGGTGCTCGGCGGAGCGGCCGCCGAACAGCACCGCGAGCCGGATCCGGCCGGGAGCTGACATCCCCGGCAAGTGTAACGCTCCCGCGCCGCCCTCTTATCCTGGGGCCGCTCATGGTGTCCGCCCGCTCTGTTCCGTGGCTGCTCCCCGCCCTGGCCGCGGTGCTGTTGTTCCTGCCGGTGCTGGGCGCGGGTTTCGTCCACGACGACGTCGTGCTGCTGCGCGACAACCCCAACATCCAGAGCTGGGACGGGGTCGCGACCGGCTTCGCCCGCCCCTTCTGGGAGATCGCCGAGGACCCGCGGACCCACGTCGGCGGCTTCTACCGGCCGCTGGGCGTGAGCCTGTTCGTGCTGCTGCACCAGCTCGGCGGCGGCTCTCCTCTGCCCTATCACCTGGCCTCGCTGCTGCTCCACGCCGCCGCCGCCGCGCTGGTGGCCCTGCTCGCCCTGCGGCTGGGCTGGAAGCCGCTCGCGGCCGGCCTCGCCGGCATGCTGTTCGCCGTGCACGGCATGCACGTCGAGGCGGTGGCCTGGGCCTCCAGCCTGACCTACCTGCTGGCCAGCTGCTGCGCGCTGGGCGGCCTGCTGGCGCTGCTGGGCGGCCGCTGGCTGCTGGCCGGTCTGGCCTTGGCCGCGGCGATGCTCTCCCAGGAGGCCGCGATCGGCGTCTGGCTGCTGGCCGTGGGCTGGCAGCTGTTCCGGGGCGACCTCGAGTCGCGGCCGCGCTGGCCCGGTCTGGCGGCGCTGGCGGGCGCCGGCCTCGGCGTTTGGCTGCTCCGGGTGCAGGTCTTCGACGACCTGCGCGCCGGCTTCTTCGGCCGGCCGATCACCGAGCTCTCCTTGCCGCCGGCCGAACTGTGGGCGATCTCCTTCTCGGTCCACCTGCAGGAGCTGCGCTATCTGGTCTGGCCCTGGCCGCACGCGCCCTTCCGGCCGCTGCCTTCGCCCGAGAGCCTCACCCTGGGCGACTTCGGCCGCTGGGGCCCGGCGCTGGGCGGCCTGCTGGTGCTGGCGACGGCCGCGCTGTGGTGGCTGCGCGGCGCCTTGCGCTGGCGCGGCGGCGGTCAGGCCGCCGCCCTGCTGCTGCCGGTCGGCCTGCTGTTCGCCGGCATGCTGCCGCTGCTCAGCACCTCGAACCTGGGTCAGTTCCCCTTCGAGGAGCGCTTCCTCTACCTGCCTTCGGCCGGCTTCGCCCTGGTCGCCGGCTACCTGCTCCAGCGCGCGCGCGCCGCCGGCCTGGCCGCCGCCGCCGGCCTGGTGCTGCTGCACGCCTGGTCTGCCCTCGCCGCCACCGGGCACTGGAGCGACAAGGAGAGCTTCACCACCTGGGGTATGGAGGCCTCCCCCCACGCCATGCTGCCCTTCAACGAGTTCGGGTGGATCCGACTCGAACAGGCCAGCGCCCTGCCGAAGCTCGACCCGGAGCGGCAGCGCCTGGCGGCCGAGGCCGAGGAGGCCTTCGCCACGGGCCTGGCGATCAGCCCGGCTGACTGGGTGGTGACCAGCGTCGACCGCCAGCAGGGCAACCTGGGCCTGGCGACCGCGCTGTTCTACCAGGGGTCGGTCGGCATGGCGGAGCAGGCCTATGGCCAGATCCTGGAGCGGTGGCCCTCCTCCTTCCAGGCCCGGCATGGCCTCGGCACCTGCCTGGCCGAGCGCGGCCTGACCGAGCTGGAGGCCGGCAACGAGGAGCTCGGGCAGCTGCTGCTCGAGCGCGCCCTGGCTGAGCAGATCGGCGCCCTCGAGGCGGCGCCGGATTGGACCGCCGCGATCCACGCCAAGGGCCTGGTGCTGGCTCGCCTCGGACGCGCCGAGGAGGCGCTGCCGCTGCTCGAGCGGGCGGTCGAGAAGGAGCCCGCCAACCGCGGCTACCTGCTGGGCCTGGCCCAGGTTCACTGGGAATCGGGCCGCGCCGACCGCTTCGAGGAGCTGCTGCAACGCATCCTCGACCAGGAGCCCGAGCCGCAGCAGCGCGCCGAGGTGCTGTTCCAGGCGGGCGCCCTGCAGCTCGCGCGGGCCGTGGAGTTGCTGCTCGGCGGCCTCCTGGACCCGAACGGGGCGCCGGCGCCGCCGAGCCCGGAGCAGCTGACCGAGGGCCGCAGCGCCGCCCAGACCGCCGCGCGCTTCTTCCGTCAGGCCTTCAGCCTCGACGCCCAGCGCTTCGACGCCCTCCAGGGCGTGGCCAGCGGCTTCGAGCTGATGGGCCGGCCCCAGGAGGGCCTCGCCCCCGCCAAGCAGGCCTTCGCCGGTCGCCCCTGGGACTTCCCGATCATGCAGACCCTGTTCCGGATCCAGGTCGCCCTGGGGCAGCAGGACGAGGCCCGGCAGACCCTCGAGGTCTGGCTGCGCGCCGCCCCCGAGGAGGACCCGGCCCGTCCGCTGGTGGTCCAGGACCTGCGGGAGTGGCAGTGAGGAGATGAGGGACCCCGCCCATGGCTGATCCCCCCCTGAGCCCTGGCCAGCTGCTGCTGGCGGATCCGAGCCTGACCGACCCGCACTTCGAGGAGGCGGTGGTGCTGCTCTGCGCCCACGACCCCGAGGGCAGCCTGGGCCTGATCCTGAACCGTCCCCTGGAGCTGCCGCTCTCCCAGCTGCTGCCGGACTGCGACGAGCTCGAGAGCCTGGCCCACGACCTGTCCTGGGGCGGTCCGGTCTCGATCGAGAAGCTGCACGCGCTGCACGGCGGCGACGCCGGCCTGGCCGAGTGCTTCCAGGTCTGCCCCGGGGTGGAGTTCGGCGGCGTGCTCGAGGACCTGCTGCTGGTCCACGAGTCCGGCTCGCCGCTGCGCTTCTTCCTCGGCTACACCGGCTGGGACGCCGGCCAGCTGGAGGGCGAGATGGAGTCAGGCACCTGGCGGCTGCACCCGGGCAGCGCCGCCCTGACCTTCGATCCGGAGCCGGCCAGCCTGTGGGCCCGGCTGATGGCGAGGCAGGACCCGGAGCTGCGCTGGCTGCAGCACCGGCCCGAGGATCCGGGCTCCAATTGAACAGCGGGGCCCCCGTCACCGGGGACCCCGCCAGGGAGAGAGGCCGCGATCAGCCGATGGTCGCCGCGACTCCGTTGGTGAAGGTCAAGCTGCCCAGATCGAGCGCGTGGAGCCAGATGCTCAGGCCC
>CAZXTO010000100.1:0-10561 GCA_964643675.1 uncultured Planctomycetales bacterium | reverse complement strand
GAAGGGCCGGGGCGGGGCCAGGCCGAAAAGAATGAATGTCTGACCCCGAATTAGCTGCCTTGCAGCTGCCACATCTTGGCGTAGAGGCCGCCCTGGGAGACGAGGGTGTCGTGGTCGCCGTCCTCGACGATGCGGCCCTGGTCGAGGACCAGGATGCGGTCGGCGTTGCGGATCGTGCTGAGGCGATGGGCGATGGCGAAGGAGGTGCGGCCCTGGATCAGGTTCTCGAGCGCGAGCTGCACCTTGCGCTCGGACTCGGAGTCGAGCGCGCTGGTGGCCTCGTCGAGCAGCAGCACGTCGGCGTCGCGCAGGATCGCGCGGGCGATCGTCACCCGCTGCGCCTGGCCGCCGCTCAGGCGGGTGCCGGCCTCGCCGGCCTGGGTGTCCAGACCCTGCGGCAGGCTGGCGACGAAGTCGTCCAGGTTGGCCGCGCGGCAGGCTTGCTCGATCTCGGCCGGCTCGGCCTCCGGACGCCCGTAGCGCACGTTCTCGCGCAGGCTGGTCTGGAACAGGAAGGGCTGCTGGCCGACCATCGCCAGCCGGTCGAGCCAGTCGGCCACCTTGAGCTCGCGCAGGTCGACGCCGTCGACCAGGATCCGGCCCTCGGTCGGGTCGTAGAAGCGCGCCACCAGGTCCATCAGGGTGCTCTTGCCGGCGCCGGAGCTGCCGACCAGGGCGACCCGCTCGCCGCGCTTGACGGAGAAGCTGATGTCCTGGACCGCCGGCCCGTCGCCGGTGCCGTAGTCGAAGCCCACGCCTTCGAAGCGGATCTCGCCGCGGAGACCTTCGAAGGGCCGGTCCTCGCCCTTCTCGGGGATCTCCGGCTCCAGGTCCAGGACCTCGAAGACGCGCTCGGTGGCGCCCATCGAGGTGTAGATGATCGACATCGCCTTGGTCAGCCGCTTGACGCCCGTGAACAGGAAGCCGGTGGCGGCGAAGAAGGTGATCATCGCGCCGACGCTGGTGAACAGGCGGCCGTCCAGCCAGTGATTGGCGAGCGCGATCAGGCCGATCGCCACGCCGATGCCGCCCTGGGCCAGGAAGTTCGTGATCGACAGGCTGGTGGCCTGCGCCTTCACCATGCGGTCAGTCTGGTGGACGAACTCCTGGTTGACGCGGCGGAACTCCTCCGCCTCGCGCTCCTCCATGCGGAAGGCCTTGACCACCCGGATGCCGGAGAACATCTGGGTCATGGTCTGAGTGGTGTCGCCGAGCTTGGCCAGCGACTTCTGGCTGCGCTTGCGCACCTTCGGCCCCAGGATCAGCACCGGCAGGGCCAGGATCGGCAGGAACAGGAGCATGCCGAGGGTGGCCGTGGGCGAGGCCACCCAAGCCATCGCCAAGGCGGCGAGGATGTTGAAGGGCTCCTGGACCAGCTCCTCGACCACCAAGGTCAGCAGGCGCAGGCTGGTCGAGACGTCGGCCGTCAACCGCGACAGCAGGTCGCCGAGGCGGCGGCCCGAGTGGTAGCGCATGCCCAGCTTCAGGACGTGGCCGGCGAGGGTCTGGCGCAGGTCGGCGACCATCCACACGCCCAACATGCGCGACAGCCGCAGGAAGACGTACTGGGTCAGCGAGAAGACCGCGGCGCTGACCAGCAGGCAGCCGCCGATGATCAGCACGGCGGTGGCGCTCTCGCCCATGCCGAACCACTCGATGCCGGCGAGCTTCTGGTTCAGCCAGGCCTCGAAGCTCTCCAGGCCGGTGAGGCCGTCCGACTCCTCGGCCACCTTGGGGAACAGCCGGTTCACCAGCGGCGTCAGGAAGGCCAGATTGGCCTTGGAGCCGACCGCCGCGATCGCCCCCAACGCGATCGTCAGAACGGCCTGCCGCCGGTACCGCCGCAAGTACGGCAGCATCCGGCGGTAGGTGTCTCGGAATCCTGTTCTGCGGGCCAAGGCCCGGGCGATTGTCGGCCTCGCCCTACTCCGACGCCATCACTTCGTTCACGAAAGCGAAGAAGCGCACGTTCAGGTGGTCGTCGTTGACGAGGTACTTGTGGCGCTCGCTGTTCTCCAGGTCGAGCTCGATCTCGGGCGGCACGCGGCGGTTCAGCTTGTAGATGAACCAGCCGGTCGGGCCCATCACCGGGCCGTAGATGGTGCCCGGCTCGGCGTCGAAGAAGATCAGGTCGCCGACCGAGGCGCCGTACAGGAAGTCGAAGTAGTCGTTCTCGCCCAGGAACTCGCGCAGCGGGTTGCGCGCGGTCTCGCCGAAGCGGCCCCGGTTCGGGGTCGGCATGCCCGGCTGGGAACCCGGGTAGGCGTCCGGCAGGTCGCTGTACTTGAGCAGCACCGCGGCCCAGTCGGCGCCGGCGGCCAGCTCGGCGGCGGCCTTCTCGGCCCGCGCCATCGCCTCGCCGAAGGGGTCGCCCTCCTTGGGGTAGGTGCCGTTGGTCATGTCGCGGGCGGCGAGGTAGATCACCTCGGCGTCGGCCTTACCCTGGGCCAGGAAGCTGATCCGGGCCTCGACGTGGGCCTGCAGGTCCTCGGCGCTGACCTCGCCCATCAGGTCCTTGTAGGACTGACGCAGGCGGTAGATGCGGTGGAAGACCTCCATCGACGGGAAGCCCAGGAACTGGAGCTGCATCTGCTCGTAGGAGATCGGCGAGTTGACGTACTCCTCGCGTTCGACGCCGATGCGCTCCATGCACTGCTCGGGGCTGAGCAGCGCGCCCTTGGCGTCCAGCTCCCGCTGGACCGCCCACAGCACGTCGGTCAGCATCATGGCGCGCTCGCGCTCGACCGGGCCGATCACGCCGCCGACCTTGGAGAGCAGCTCGTCGGTGCCGAAGTCCCGGCCGTTGACCCGCAGCGCCACGCCCGCCGGCAGGCCGGCGAAGGGCTTCTCGATCTCGGCCTTCTCCATCATCCAGCGCATCACGCCGGGGCGCAGCACGTACTGGGCGATGAAGCCGCCGACCTCGAAGGACTCGCCCTTCTCGAAGGCCGCCTGGGCCGCCTCGTAGGTCGGCATCACCGACTGGGTCATGGTGTCCATGGTCAGCGGATCGCCGTCGTCGTGGCCGAAGATCTCCTTCAGCGTGTCCATCGGCCACAGCGCCGGGTCCTGCGGGAAGAACAGCGCGTCGACCAGGATCATGCGGCCGATCTCCTCGCGGTAGGTCTCCTTGGTGTTCCCCATCGCCTCGACCGTCTTCCAGAAGTCCACCCCCGGGTTGTTATCGATGAAGTTGTCCATCAGGGACTTGATCCGCGCGTCGACCGCCTCGTCGGTGACGACGCAGTGCTCGACCGGCATGCCGGCGGCCTTGCGACGCTCGATCTCGGAGTCGATCAGGGCGCTGACCGTGACCTGGTTGACGAGCTGGGATCCGGCCGTGTAGATCAGGGCCCGCTTGACGGCTTCCTCGTACTGGATGCCGTTCGGTCCCTGCGCGGCGGCCTGCTCGGCCGGGAGCTGGAGCCCGGACTCCTGCGGCGCGGCGGCCAGCGGAGCGCTGAGGAAGGCGAAACCGGCCAGGAGGCCGGCGACGAATCGGTGATGGATGCGGGTAGACATGCTTTCTCGAAACCAGGGAAGCGCGACATTCTACGGAGGACCCGCAGAATCGATAATGCATTCCGTGAGACCGGCCGCCCTCCTCCTGCCTCTCCCGCTCCTCCTGGCCGCCTGCGGCCAGGAACCGGACGGAATCGCCATCGGTGACGCCTGGATCCCTGGAGAAGCTATCGACACCGCTGTCCTGCAGATGAAGGGTAGTTTTCCGCAATGGGGCGAGGATTCCCTGTCCTGGCACATCCTGAGCGGCGGATTCGGCCCGGGGATGATCCTCCACCAGCGCCTGGCGGTCGAGAGCGCCGGCGCCCGGCAGGAGGCCGAGGCCTGGGCCGAGCGCCTCCGCGCCGGGGAATCCTTCGCCGACCTGGCCCGGGAGCGCAGCCTCCAGCCCGACCAGGACCCGGTCGAGGACGCGCGCGCCCCCAGCCCCTTCGAGCTCGGTTCGGGCCGGGTGGCGGCGGCGGTCGGCGGCCTGCTGCCCGGGGAGTGGGCGGGGCCGATCCAGACCATCCGCGGCTGGGAGCTGATCTACCTGCACGAGCGCCACGAGGGCCACCGCAACCGGGCCTCGGTCAGCCTGATCCGGCTCGAATTCCCGGTCGGCGGCGAAGCCGACCGTCAGCAGGCCACGGAAGCCTGGAATACACTGCCGATCGGCGGCTCGGCGGACCGGGTCCGCCGCCTGCCCTACAGCTTCCGCCACGGCCGCGAGGCCGCCGCCAGTTCTTCATGATCGCCACCCTGCTGCTGCTCTGCCCCGCTCCCACCGCGCCCGCGGCGCTGCCCCAGGATCCGCCCCGGCCGGAGGCGCCCGAGAAGGCCGCCAAGCGCGCCTTCCCGAAGCTGAAGAAGGCCGACCAGAAAAAGGTGGCGGGCTGGCTGCTGGAGCTCCGCAAGGGCAAGAAGAAGGAGACCGTGCTGGCGGCGCGCGAGGCCCTGCTGGCCCAGGGAGCGGGCGTGGTGCCGGCCTGCCTCGCCTACTGGCCCAAGCTCGACGAGGAGCGCCTGCCCCACCTGCTGGCGGTGCTCGACGGCGTCCTCGCCGAAGCCGAGCTCGACCTGGCCTGGAAGGAGGTCGGCAAGAAGACTCCCGCCGCCGCGCGGGTCTACCTGGTGCGGCGGATCGCCGACAGCGAGCGCAAGGACGCCGCCGCCCTGCTCCGGGAGCGGCTGGCCGAGGCCGAGACCGACTCGCGCGAGGCCTACGAGGCCGCCCGAGGCCTCGCCTGGCGCCGCGACGAGTCGGGCGTCGACGCCATCCTGGCGGCGACCTCGGTGGACTGGGCCGACCACCGCGACCGCCTGCGCCAGGACTTCGCCGGCCTCGAGCGCGGCCCCCTGTCGGTGGCGGCCTCGCAGCGCTTCCGGCTGGCGGAGGGCCGCCCGGCCCGCCTGGCGGCGCTGCGCCTGTTCGAGCTGGTCGGCGGCCCCACCCAGCTGGCGGCGATGAAGCCGGCCCTGCGCGACCCGGACAACATGATCAAGCTGGCGGCGGTCAACGCCTGCCGCGCGATCCACGGTGAGGAGCCGGTCGACAAGGCCTCGGTGATGCAGATCATCGAGCTGAGCCGCAGCTGGGAGTCGAAGCTGTGAGCCGACCGCGCCTGGCCCTGCTGCTGACCCTGATCGCGGCCCTGCTCGGGGCCGACGCCCTCGCCCAGGGCGAGCGGCCGAAGCGCAAGCGCGACCGCTGCAGCTTCTGCGACCACGACCCGGAGCAACTGGAGGCCAACCAGATGCACCACGGGCCCTTCCCCTTCGGCCGGACCGACAGCGCCGCCATCGCCGAGGAGGGGGTGTGGAAGCCGATGATGCTCGAGACCGAGCACTTCCGGATCCTGGGCGACTTCCCGAAGTGGAAGGTGCCGCAGGACGAGGTCAAGACCTACCGCGCCGAGCTGGCCGCCCTGCAGGAGCGCTGGCCCGAGGTGAAGCCGAAGCAGAGCTCGCTCGACCCCTGGTACCGGGTCCACCTGCTCGGCGAGCGGCTCGAGGCCCTCTACGACCGCTTCCTGACCCTGGCAGGCAACACCGACGAGGACTTCCTCGACGAGGAGCGCAACATCATGCGCGGCATCGGCCGCTACCTCGGGCAGAAGGAGAAGTTCGAGGTCATGGTGTTCGAGGACGCCAACCCCTACCGCGAGTACATGCGCAACACCTGGGGGCTGAGCTACCTCAAGCCGCAGTGCTGGAACAACATCGACCGCGAATCGCTGTGGTTCGGCGTCAACATGGAGACCGACGCCATCCAGCACGACAAGCACCTCAGCGCGGTGGTGATGCACGGCGTCGGCCACAACCTGCTGAACGGTTACATGCACTACAGCTATGAGATGCCGGTGTGGATCTACGAGGGCACCGGCCACTGGCTGGAGCGCGACTTCGACGGCCGCTTCGACACCTTCTGCTCGATCGAGGGCAACGTCGACGTCGGCAAGGCGACCCACAATTGGCCGCCGCAGGTGCGCAAGCTGGTCATGAAGGGGCGCGGCTCGAGCTTCGCCCAGCTGATCCGGAAGAACTCCCTGGCCGAGATCGACTACGAGGACCACCTGATCGCCTGGTCGAAGATCGACTTCCTGATCCAGGCCAAGCCCGAGGCCTTCGGCGCCTGGCTGACCGAGCTGAAGTCCCGCCGCAACGCCGAGGGCTTCCCGGACGGCACCAAGATGGACGACGCGCAGCGCGATGGCTTCAAGCGGCACTTCGGCTGGACCCTCAACAAGGCGGAAGAGGAGTGGAAGGAGTGGGTCAAGGAGACCTACCCGGTGAAGTAGGCCCGCGCGGGGAGCGCGCGGAGGCGGTCTTCCTGCTGCTGGCGGGCCTGTTCATCGGCTCGCTGGTGGTCTGCAACCTGATCGCCAACAAGTTCCTGGAGGCCGACTTCGGCTTCAAGGTCTTCATCCTGTCGGCCGGCGCCCTGCCCTACCCCGTGACCTTCCTGGTCACCGACCTGCTGTCCGAGATCTACGGCCGCAAGCGCGCCAACCAGGTGGTGCGGGTGGGCTTCGTGGTGTCGATGTTCGTGCTGGCGGTGCTGTGGATGGGCGCCCAGTTCCCCGCCATCCCCGACTCGCGGGTCGACGACGCCACCTACGACCAGGTCTTCCACTCCGCCTGGCGGGTGATCGCGGCCTCGATGACCGCCTACCTGGTGGCGCAGTTCGTCGACATCCGGGTGTTCCACTTCTGGAAGCGGCTGACCAAGGGCCGCCACCTGTGGCTGCGCAACAACGCCAGCACGGTGTTCTCCCAGCTGCTGGACTCGGCCCTGGTGGTGCTGGTGCTGTTCGCCGGCGAGTGGCCGGCGGAGCAGATGCTGAGCACGATCCGCGACCTGTGGCTGTTCAAGGCCCTGGTGGCGCTGGCCGATACGCCGCTGTTCTACGCCGGCAATTGGGCGCTGCGCCGCTTCCTGGGCCTGCCGCCGTCCGGCTAGACTGCCCGGGATGGGCCTGCCGCGCGATTTCGTCGTCTTCGACACCGAGACCACCGGCGCTCCGCCGGGAGCGCGGTTGGTCGAGATCGGCGCCCTCAAGGTGCGCGGGCGGACCGTGGTCGAGCGCTTCGAAGCCCTGCTCTACCCCGAGTGCCCGATCCCGCCGGAGGTGATCCGGGTCCACGGCATCCGGGACGAGGACGTGCTCGACGCCGAGACCGCCGCGGAGGTGCTGCCGCGCTTCCTGCGCTGGTGCGGAGACCGGCCGCTGGTGGCCCACAACGCCTCCTTCGACGCCGCCATGATCGCCTCCGAGTGCGCCCGGCTCGGGCTGCCGGCGCCGCACAACCGGGTGCTCTGCACCCTGCGCGCCTCGCGCAAATTGCTCCAGCGCCGCTCGCACTCGCTCGAGAACCTGGTCAAGGACCTGGGCCTGCCGCCGGCCCAGCACCACCGAGCCCTGGACGACGCGACCCACGCCTACCACCTGATGCTGCACCTGCTCGAGGCCGCGCCCGGCGAGGACGGCGAGCGAGCCTTCGGCGGGGCCCGACGTCTCGACAGCTATGCGCCCGATCCGCCGCGCCTGAGCGGCCAGAAGCTGCTGCTGCGCGAAGCGGCAGAGCGGCACGAAGTTGTGGATATTCACTACATGTTGCGCGATCAACGCGTCATCCCGCTCCGGGTGAGTCCGCGCTTCTTCTTCCGCCGCGGAGGCTCCCTGGTGATGGAAGCCCTTTGCCACTATGACCTCCACTACAAGTCCTATAGGGTCGATCGGGTGGTCCGGGCGCACCCCTGCCCGGAGGCGCATCCGGTCGAAGTGAAGCGCGATCCTAGCCGCCGACGCTAAGTCGGAAATCGCTCTTTCCCCCCCCGGGAACGGGCCAAATCGCCTATAATCGACGTTCTCGTCTGAGTATCTATGGACGAGTAAGGATCGTCATCGCCTTCCCCCATCGGTGACGTTAAACCCCAGCATCAACATGTCCGAGACCGACATCATCGCCTCCGACTCCACGCAGTCGGATGACGCTGCCACTCCGTCCCAGCCGGCCTTTCCCGCAGCCGCTGCGACCCCCGCCGCCCCGACTCCGACGGGCGAACATCCCTTCATCGATCAGAACGAAGGCATCGAAGACCTGGAGCGGGAAGAACTCGAGGACAAATACCTCGACATGAAGGACGAGGTCTGGCGGCTGCGGCGGCAGCTGAACCTGAACCCGGCCACCGGCGAGCTGCCCAGCAACGGCGGCTACGCCAGCCCCGGCGGCTTCCTGAAGCGCCAGCGGGTCGCGGTCTTCATCGACGTGCAGAACATGTACCACTCGGCGAAGAAGACCTACGGCCGCAACCTGTCCTACGCCAAGATGCTGCGCCAGTGCGTGCGCAGCCGGCGCCTGGGCCGGGCGATCGCCTACGTGATCGACCGCGAGGGCATCGACCAGGTCAGCTTCCTCGACCACCTCCGCTACTGCGGCTTCGAGGTCAAGAAGCGCGAGGTCATCGAGCGCATGGACGGCTCGCGCAAGGCGGAGTGGGAGCTCGGCATCGCGATGGACATGCTGCGCGTGGCCGAGAAGGTCGACGTGATCATCGCCGTCAGCGGCAACGGCGTCTTCGCCGACGTCGCCGACGCGGTCCGTGCCAAGGGCTGCAAGTTCGAGTGCTGCGCCTTCCGCGAGAGCATGAGCGACCTCCTGCTCCGCGCCGTCGACCAGTACCACGTCCTCACCGAGGAGCACCTGTACTAATTCGGGGTCAGACGTCGATTTCGGTCGACTCGCCCCTGCGCGGCTACGCACCCTCCGCGGCCCTGGTTGCAGCCAGGGCCGCCTTTCTTATTGGCCCGGGGCCAGATCCTGGCGTCACCTGGCCGGAAGCGGCGCTCTATTGGGGACCATGCGATCCCCCCTCCCGTGGCTGCCGCTGCTGGCCCTCGCCTGCGCCGCCGAGCCGCCCTTGGCATCCCCGACCGCCGCGGAGGCGGCGCTCTGGGACCGACTGCCCGCATCGCCAGAGCCTGCTGCTGGCACTCCGCCCTCCTCCCAAGCCAGCTTCCACCTCGACTTCCTCCTCCTCCAAGGGGCGGTCGACGCGCCTTCGCCCTCGCAGGCTCCCGACCGCTGGCTGGTCGCCGCCGCGCCGCGGCTCACGGTGTTCGCGGATCAGGACGCGGTCCTCAGGATGAGCAACCAGACCGCCTACATCCGCGACTTCGAGGTCCAGATCTCGAGCCACGCCGCGATCGCCGACCCGGTGGTGGAAGTCCTCGACACCGGGCTCCAGCTCACCGCCAGGGTCGAGACCGCCGGCGGGGAGCTGCGCTGCCGGCTCCAGATCCAGCGGGTCGAACTCGACGGCTTCACGGATCAGGACGCGGGCTTGGGCCCCGAGGCGTCCGTCCAGCTCCCCCGCCTCCGCCGCCAGGAGCTCGCGCTCGAGCTCGGCGGCGACGGCAGCCGCGCCTGGTTGCTCCAGCTGCCGCTGCTCGATGACAGCGGCATGGTGGACGTCCTGGCGGTTCGCCTCTACGCCGCCGACGAGACCCCACCGACCCTGACCGAGCCGCTCCGGCGGCTCGCCCCCGCCGACCTCGCCCCCGCCGACCTCTCCTCGACAGCCCCCTGAGCCGACATGCGCATCCCGCTCCCCTTCCTCCCTCTCGCCCTCGTGTTCGCCGCCGCTTGCGCCGGCCCGGAGCGCTATGGCGAGCCGCTCGAAGCCGGCCAGGACCTGTGGGCGGTGCTCGACACCGGCTTCGACACCACCAAGCCCGACCCGGCCACCATGCCGGAGCACGCCGATCCGGACGCGGTGGAGCGCAGCGGCCAGTACCGCCTGGACCTGATCCTCCTGCGCGGCCCCTTCGACGCCGACTCCCCCTTCGAGCGGCCGGAGCAGTGGCGCCAGGTCGCCGCTCCCTGCGTGCTGATGATGGAGGGGCAAGCGGCCTCGGTCATGCTCGTGTCCGAGACCGCCTATGTCGCCGACTTCCAAGTCGTCGAGAACGAGCGCGCGATGGTCGCCGACCCGACGGTCGGCACCCTCCGGACCGGCATGGTGGTGGACGCCATCGTCGAAGAAGGAGAGGGCCGGGTCTTCCGCTGCCGCGCGAGGATCCACCGCAGCGAGCTGGCCCAGATGGTCGAGCAGGAGAGCCGCCTGGCGGGGTATGGAGCGAACATCACCACGCAGCTGCCCGCCGTCGCCCAGGCCGAATCCGAGATCCAGTTCGACGCCGACCGGGGCGTGGTCCGGCTCTATCAGCTGCCGCTGCTCGCCGGCGACGACGAGGTCGAGCTCCTGGCCCTGCGGGTCTATCCGGTCGAGGAAGACGCTCCCCACGACCAGGTTCGTCGCCAGCGGCTGAGCCCGCGGACCTCGCCGTCCCAGCCCTGGCCGACGGACTGAGCGTCGAGGATCCGGCGCTCGGAGCCCGGCTCAGCTGCCCCAGCCGCCGCCGCCCGGGGTGGCGATCCGGATCCGGTCGCCGGGCTGCAGGCTGACGCTCTCGCCGGCCTCGAGTCGGCGGCGGGCGCGCTGCGGCGCCGCGTCGCGATCACCGAGACCCGCGCCGGCACCAGGAACTCGATC
>CAZXTO010000099.1:0-10747 GCA_964643675.1 uncultured Planctomycetales bacterium | reverse complement strand
GCGCTAAGGGGGTGGGGGGCGCTTTTCCCGCCACGGCACGGGAGGCCGGACCCGGCAAATCACCGCCGCATCTGCCTCTCTAGTCCTGCCAGGACTTCACCACCTTGCCGTCGGAGCCGAACTCGACGTAGCTGAGGTGGCGGGTCTCGGTCTTGCTGTCGGTGTCGAAGATGAAGATCAGGTGCCCATGCGAGCGCTTCTTCTCGGTGTAGCGCCACTTCCAGATCTCGGTGCCGTCGTCGAGCTTCGACTTCGAGCTCGGCTCGCCGATCAGCGCCAGCACGTAGGCCTTGTCCTTGCCGGGCTCGATGCGGTCGAGGGTGGTCTGGCTCACGTACTGGCCGCTCACCTCCGTGTCGGAGCCGGCGGAAATGACGCAGGCCGGCGCCGCGAGGGCGCCGGCCGCGAGGAGAGCGGTGCCGAGGATCCGGCGAGGGGCGACGGAGGACCGTGTCATGGCCCCACTATCGCATGATCCGCTCAGGTGTTGGCGATCTCGTAGTCGGCCGCGTAGGTGTCCTGGGTCTCCTGCGGGATCACGTCGTTCAGGTAGTCGTAGTTGCCCGACTCCTTCATCAGGTTGCGGGCGATGACCATCCGCTGGACCTGGTTGGTGCCCTCGTAGATCTGCAGGATCTTCGAATCGCGGTAGAACTTCGCGATCGGGTAGTCCTCCATGAAGCCGTAGCCGCCGAAGACCTGGACCGCGTCGGTGGCCACCGCCACGGCGACGTCGGTCGAGAAGCACTTGGCCATGGCGGCGTACTTGTTGACCGCCTTCATGTCGCCGGCGTCGGCGGCGGCGGCGCAGGCGTAGACCAGCCAGCGCGCGGCCTCGGTCTTCATCGCCATGTCGGCCAGCATCTGCTGCACCATCTGGAAGCTGCCGATGTTCTGGCCGAACTGCTTGCGCCGGTTGGCGTAGGTGTTGGCCAGCTCGAGCGCGCCGGCGGCGGTGCCGACGGCCTGCGCCGCGACGCCCGGCCGCGCCAGGTCGAGGGTCATCATCGAGTGCTTGAAGCCCATGCCCGGCTTGCCGCCGATCAGGCGGTCGTCGGCGACGAAGACGTCGTCATAGGCGGTCTCGCACACCGGCACCGAGCGGATGCCCATCTTGTCCTCGACCTTCTTGATCGAGAAGCCGGGGTCGCTGTTCTCGACGATGAAGGCGCTGATCCGCCGCGAGCGGCTGGTCGGGTCGGTGACCGCGAAGCAGGTCAGGATGTGGGCGCGGGAGCCGTTGGTGGTCCACTTCTTCTCGCCGTTGATCTTCCAGCCGCCGTCGACCTGGTCGGCGCGCACCGACAGGCCGCCGGCGTCGGAGCCGGCGAACTTCTCGCTCAGGGCGAAGGCGCAGTAGGCCTCGCCCTTGGCGACGCGCGGCAGGTACTTCAGCTTCTGCTCCTCGGTGCCGCCGACGATGATCGGGAAGCTGCCGAGGGCGTTGACCGCGAAGGCCACGCCGAAGGCCGGGTCGGCCTTGGAGAACTCCTCGACCACCATGGCCAGGCCGAGCACGCCGTGCTCGTTGCCGCCGTAGGCCTTCGGGATCCAGGTGCCGAGCAGGCCGGCGTCGACCGCGGCCTGGAAGCCGTCCTCGTTGAAGCTGTGGTCCCGGTCGTGCTTCGCGGCGTGCGGCAGCAGGTGCTCGCGGGCGATCTCGTTGGCCACCTTCTGCAGGCGGAGGTGGTCTTCGGTGAAGTTGATGTTGGGAAGGGCCATCGGGCTGATACTCCTAGGAAGGGCCCAAATGGGCCGCGCGGCCGGCGAGGGGGCCGGCCGGGGCGCCATTCTAGCGGCGTCCGCTCGGGAGCCGGGGGGCCGTAGAATCCCCCTTCCCCCCGAGCGTCGTGGCCAAGAAATCCCCCCTGAAGAAGTCTCCCCAGGAGACCCCCATGATGCGGCAGTACCACGCCGCCAAGAAGAAGCACCCCCAGGCGATGGTGTTCTTCCGCATGGGCGACTTCTACGAGCTGTTCTTCGAGGACGCGAAGATCGCCGCCAAGGAGCTCGGCCTGGCCCTGACCGCCCGCGACAAGGAGCGCCAGGTGCCCATGGCCGGGGTGCCGGTCCGGGCCATGGAGGGCTACCTGGTGCGGCTGGTGCGGGCCGGCCACACGGTCGCGATCTGCGAGCAGCTGCAGGACCCGAAGGAGGCCAAGGGCATCGTCGAGCGCGACGTGGTGCGGGTGGTCTCGCCCGGCACCCTGATCGAGGACGAGGCCCTGGTCGGCTCGGAGCCGCTGTTCGTGCTGGCGGTGGACGTCTCCCGGCCTGAGCTGGGCCTGGCCTGGGCCGACCTCTCGACCGGCGCCTTCCGCTGCGCCAGCGCGGCGCCGGAGCGCTTCGCCGAGGAGCTGGCCCGGATCTCTCCCGCCGAGCTGGTGCTGCCCGACCTGCACGAGTCCGACGGCCCCGAGCTGCAGGCGCGGCTCGAAGCGGTCCGCGCCGCCGCCGCCCGCGAGGAGCTGCCGGTCACGCTGCGGCCGCCGTGGAGCTTCGACGCCCGCAACGGCGCCCGCGACCTGCGCGAGCAGCTCGGCGCCCGCACCCTCGAGCCCTTCGGGGTCGAGGACGCGCCCGAGCTGCTGGCCGGCTGCGGCGCGCTGCTCGGCTACCTGCGCGACAACCAGAAGGGCTCGCTGGCCCAGATCCGCGACCTCAAGCGGCACGAACCGGCGCGCCACCTGGTGCTCGACCGCGCCACCCGTCGCACCCTCGAGCTGGTGCGCTCGCAGCAGGACGGCGGCCGCGACGGCACCCTGCTGGCGGTGCTCGACCGCAGCGAGACGCCGATGGGCGCGCGCCTGCTGCGCGACTGGCTGCTCGAGCCGCTGGTCGAGCGCGCCGCGATCCTGCGGCGCCAGGACGCCGTCGCCGAGCTGCACGAGGCCACGGCCTGCCGGCGGGCCCTGGCCGAGGCCCTCGACGGCATGGGCGACCTGGAGCGGACCGCCGGCAAGGTCGCCTCGGGCCGGGCGCTGGCCCGCGACTTGGCCGGTCTGGCCGGAGCGCTGGAGCGGGTGCCGGCGTTGCGCGGCGAACTGGCCGGCGTGACCAGCGAGGCGCTGGCTGGGCTGCGCGAGCGCCTGGATCCGAACGCCGCCCTGGTCGAGCGCATCCGCGCCACCCTGGCCGAGGAGCCGCCGCTGGGGCTGAAGGACGGCGGCCTGGTGCGCGAGGGTTTCTCCGCCGAGGTCGACGAGCTGCGGGCGCTGGCGCGCGGCGGCAAGGACTACCTCGCCGCGCTGCAGGAGCGCGAGATCCAGCGCACCGGCATCCCGACGCTCAAGATCGGCTTCAACCGCGTGTTCGGCTACTACCTCGAGATCACCCACGCTCACCGCGATCGGGTGCCCGAGGACTACACCCGCAAGCAGACGCTCAAGAACGCCGAGCGCTACATCACGCCCGAGCTGAAGGAGTACGAGGCCAAGGTGCTCGGGGCCGAGGAGAAGTCGAAGGAGCTGGAGTACCAGATCTTCCTCGAGCTGCGCGAGGCGGCGGCGGCCGAGCTGGCGCGGCTGCTGGCGACGGCTTCGGCGGTGGCCGAACTGGACGCCCTGGCGGGGCTGGCGCGGGTGGCGGTCGAGCGGCGTTACTGCCGGCCGGAGCTGATCGAGGACTCGGTCGTGCTCGAGATCACCGAGGGCCGGCACCCGGTGGTGGAGGCGGCGCTGCTCGAGGACCCCTTCGTGCCGAACGACACGCGCCTGGGGGAGGAGTCGCGGCTGGTGGTGCTGACCGGCCCCAACATGAGCGGCAAGAGCACCTGGCTGCGGCAGACGGCGCTGATCGTGCTGATGGCGCAGATGGGCGGCTTCGTGCCGGCGGACGCGGCGCGCATCGGCCTGGTCGACCGGGTGTTCACGCGGCTCGGCACCGGCGACGACATCGCCCGCGGCCAGTCGACCTTCATGGTCGAGATGGTCGAGACGGCGAACATCCTGCGCAACGCCAGCGAGCGCAGCCTGCTGCTGCTGGACGAGGTCGGGCGCGGCACCAGCACCTTCGACGGCCTGGCGATCGCCTGGTCGGTGTGCGAGCACGTGCACGACCGGGTCGGGGCGCGCTGCCTGTTCGCGACCCACTACCACCAGCTGACCGACCTGGCCGCGAGCCTGGAGCGCTCGCGCAACCTGAACGTGGCCGTGCGCGAGTGGGGCGAGGAGATCGTCTTCCTGCACCGCATCGAGGAGGGCGGGACGGATCGCAGCTACGGCATCCACGTCGCCCGGTTGGCGGGCGTGCCGGTGGGCGTGCTGGACCGCGCCAAGGAGGTGCTGGTGCGGCTCGAGAAGGACGAGGAGGGCCTCAGCCGCAAGATCCTGGCCGAGCACGAGGCGGCCGTGGGGACCGGCTCCAGGGCCCCGGAGGCTCCTGAGGAGTCCGCTCCGGCAGCCCCGGATGTCCTCCAGCACAGCCTCTTCGACTTGTTGGATGCGGCCGACGAGGACCTCCTGTCTGAAATTCAGGACTTGGACCTCAATTCTCTGCCCCCGATCGAGGCCTGGAAGCTGATCGAGCGGGTGAAGCGGGCCTTGGACGAGCGCTGAGCGGTCTGCGGCGAGAGATCGACCGATCGCGTGCGTGATTGCACGGTCGTGAGCGCTGCCTGAACCGGAGGGCAGGCAAGGGCGGCTCGTCGCACGCGGCACAGTGCTTGCACCGTCTGGCTCCCATGCGGTTTATCGCTTCTCTTTTTTGTCTCTTCGTCCTCTTCAGCCCCGCCCAAGCCCAGCACCACATCCGCTTCGAATCGCCCGAGATGTTGCCGGAGGAGCTGGCCAGCGAGTTCCGGATCGAGATGGGGGACCTCGACCTCGACGGCGACCAGGACCTGGTGCTCTCCGGCGAACACGGGATCCGGATCTGGTGGAAGGAAGACAACGGCCGCTACCGGGAGGAGCTCCTGCCTTCGGGCATGTACGGGGACTCCACCGGCGGCATGGCCCTGGTCGACTTCGACGGCGACGGCGACCTCGATTTGATCAGCGGGCGCAACCCGGTCGGCATCTGGCTCAATCAGTTCCCGGGCCCGTTCCAACCGACGCCGACCGGCCTCCCCTTCGAATCCCTGACCACGACCCGGACCGTGGTCGCCGACTTCGATCTCGACGGGATCTCCGACCTCTACCTGGCCACCGCCGGGCAGGACCGGCTCTTCCTGACCGTGGCCTCGACGCCGCGGACGCTCGTCGACCGCACGGGCTGGCTGACTCCCGATCTCCGCTCGAGCGAGCTCGCGCTCGCGGGGGATTGGGATCAGGACGGCTGGCCCGACCTCGCGCTCATCGGCGACGGGGAGCTCCGGGTCTTCCTGCAGCTTCCCGGCACGACTCCGAGCTTCTCGCTCTCGCAAGAGGAAGCGATCGCGGGCGCGACGAGCCTGGCGACCGCTGACCTCGACGGCGACGGCGACCTCGACTTCTACCTCGGCCGGGACGGCGACGACTCCCTGTTTCTCAACGACGGGTCGGGCAACTTCCAGGAGTCCCCGGGCCGGATCCCCGCGCACCCGGCGATCACCAGCGGCGTCGCCTTGAGCGATCACGACGGCGACGGCGATCTCGACATCGCCCTGGCGCACTCTGGCGACACCGAGGCCGAGTGCTGGAACCGCCGGCTCCGCAACGATGGCGCCGGCTTCTTCCAGGAGGCCGGGCTCATGGTGGGCGCGCCGATCCCGAACCCGGGCGTGATCGCCGAGGACCTGGACCTGGACGGAGACGAGGACCTGCTCTTCCTCAGCCAGCGTCGATCGCGCAACACCCTCCACTTCGCCGACGGCGCCGGCCGCTTCAGCCCGGCGCACTCCTCCCTGCCCGGCTTCTACCACAACTTCTGGCAGGCCGTGACCGGGGCGGCGTCCTCGGTGCCGAAGAACTCCAGCGAGCGGACCTTGGAGCGGATGAAGGCCGGCACCATGTCGCCGGGTTCGGCCACGCGGACGCCGAAGTCGCGCTCCAGCAGATGGGCGGCGACCAGGGCGGCGAGGCGGCCGGACTCCGGGTGGTCCGGGTCGGCGGTGAAGGGCAGGACCGCGATCAGCGGCGCGTCCGGGCGCGCGGGGGTGCGGATCAGCTCCTCGACTTCTTCGATCCACTCCTCGGTGTGCTGCTCCCAGAGCTGGGGCAGGTCCTCGGGAGCGCCGAGCTCGAAGACGTCGGTGGCCTCGATCGCCCGCAGGCACCACAGCACGCTGCCGAGCCGGCGGCCGGCCGGGTCGTAGACCCGGACCAGGGTGGCGACGGTCGGCTCGGGCCGGTCGACGGACTGGAGCAGGGTGCCGCAGAGCAGGAAGGGCCGGTCGAGGGCCTCGCTGAGCTGCGCCACCACCTCGGGAGCGAGCGACTCGACGATCCGGATACGGCGCTCGGCGAGCGCCTGCTCGATCCGGGGCTGGCGCAGCATCCGGTAGCGGCCGGTGGCGCGCAGGCCCTCCTCCAGGGTGCCGTGGGCGGTCTGGACCTGCTCGACCCCGGCGATGACGGTCTGGAAGGGCAGCACCGCGGCGGGGATGCGGTCGTCCAGCGGCGCCAGCGGGGTCACGCCCGGGCCGCCGGCGCAAGCCGCCCAAAGCAGGGCGGCGCATCCGGTCAGGCACCTGGCGGCGGGGTGCATGACGGTCCTCCCGTCAGGCGGTAGCCAGCGTGGCGAGGAGCTCCCGGACCAGCTCGGAGGCGGCGGCGGTCAGGTCGGGGCCGTCGGCGCCCACCAGGCGGTCGGTGAAGCCGATCCCGGAGCGCGAAGCGGTCGCGGACCAGATCACGATGCCAGTCTCGACGTCGAGCAGGCGCAGGCTGATGCCGATCTCCGGCGCCGACAGGTTGCCGAAGCGGGCGCGGTCGAACTGAAGCACGTCGCCGACCAGGAAGGCCTGGGCGTTGAGGGTCTGGCCGAGCTCGGCCAGGTCCTCGGGCGAGAGCGTCGGCGGGCCGCCGGTGCCGCCGGCGGGGTCGGCCTGGATCAGGAGCTGGTTCTCGGCCAGCGCCCGGTTGACCTCCCAGGGCTCGACGGTCTCGAACAGGCTCTGGGCCAGCAGCTCGTGGTTGACGATCTGCCGCACCCATTCGTGGGCCTGCTGGTTGGAGGCGATGTTGCCGAAGGGCAGCACGGCGACCTTGGTGATCAAGGACAGGTCGGCCAGCGGGTGCAGATAGACCACGTTCTGCGGCGCCGAGCAGGAACCCAGAGTGGCCACGCTCAGGAGCAGGGCCAGCGTTCGGAAGAGGAGTGCCTTCATGGGTTTACGGGGGCCGGAAAACGACCGATCCCTGGCGGGCGGCTGGAAAGCTCTCTAAACTCTATGAATTCCCTTTCCAGGTGGGTTTTGGGCACCCAGGTTCCCCGTGGGGACAGGAAAAAGGGCTTGTGGGGCGGGAATCCGCCCCGGCGGTGGCCCACCGGTATAATCACCCCTTGGTCGTGACCGCATGAGCTCCGTTTCCGCCCCCAAACCGCCCTGGCTGAAGATGCGCCTCCCCACCGGGGAGCGCGTGTCCGGCGTGCGTAACATGCTGCGGGAAAGGGGTTTGTATACGGTTTGCGAGGAGGCTAGGTGCCCCAATCTGGGGGAATGCTGGGCCGACGGCACCGCCACCGTGATGATCCTGGGCGACGTCTGCACCCGCGGCTGCCGCTTCTGCGCCGTCAAGACCGGCAATCCGCGCGGCTGGCTCGACCTGGACGAGCCCCGCAAGGTCGCCGAGACCGCCACGATCGGCGAATTGCGCTATCTGGTGCTGACCAGCGTCGACCGCGACGACCTCGAGGACCTGGGCGCCGGCCACTACGCCGACTGCGTGCGGGCCCTGAAGGAGCGCCGGCCCGAGATGCTGGTCGAGGCCCTCACCCCGGACTTCCAGGGCCGGGCCGAGTGCGTGCGTGCGGTGGTCGACGCCGGTCTGGATGTTTTCGCCCACAACTTGGAGACCGTCGAGCGGCTTCACCGGCGGGTTCGCGACGCCCGCGCCACCTACGGGCAATCACTCGAGGTCCTGGCCGCGGCCACGCGGCACCGGCCCGAGGTCGTGACCAAGTCCTCCCTGATGCTCGGCCTCGGCGAGACCGAGCCAGAAGTCCGCCAGGCGATGCGCGACCTGCGCGAAGCCGGCGTCGAGATCCTTACCCTGGGGCAGTACCTGCGCCCGACCAGCCGCCACCTGCCGGTCGAACGCTACCTGCCGCCGTCCGAGTTCGACTGGCTCAAGAAGGTCGCGGAGGAGGAGTACGGCTTCGCCTACTGCGCCTCCGGCCCGCTGGTCCGGTCCTCCTACAAGGCCGCTGAGAACTTCCTGCTCAGCCGCCGCGCGAGCGCATGAGCGATACCCTCCTCCAGATCCTCGACCCCGCCGGCAAGAAGGTGGGCAAGGCGCCGCGCGTCCGCAAGGACGTGCTGCGGCGCATGTACCGCGCCATCCTGATGACGCGGCACTTCGACGACCGCTGTATGAAGCTGCAGCGCACCGGCAAGATCGGCTTCTCGATCCCCAACCTGGGCATCGAGGCGGTCTCGGCCGGCGCGGCGGCCGCGCTCGACCCGGCCAAGGACTGGATCGCCCCCTCCTATCGCGACTTCGCCATGGCCTTCTATCACGGCATCTCCACCGAGGCCATGATGGACACCCAGTTCGGCAACGCCGCCGACAACAACGTCGGCCGGCAGATGCCGGTGCATTTCACCTTCCGCGAGCCGATCCCCTTCCTGTCGATCAGCTCGCCGATTGGCACCCACCTGCCGCAGGCGGTGGGCATCGCGCTGGCGGCCAAGAAGCGCGGCGAGGACGGCGTCTGCCTGACCAGCTTCGGCGACGGCGGCACCTCCAGCCTGGGCTTCCACTCCGGCCTGAACTTCGCCGGCGTGTTCGGCGCCCCGGTGGTGTTCCTGTGCCAGAACAACCAATGGGCGATCAGCTGCCCGCTGGACAAGCAGACCGCCAGCGAGAGCATCGCCGCCAAGGGTGAGGCCTACGGCATCCCCGGCATCCGGGTCGACGGCAACGACGTGCTGGCCGTCTACAAGGTGGTCTCCGAGGCCGTCAAGCGCGCCCGCGCGGGCGAGGGGCCGACCCTGATCGAGGCCGTGACCATGCGCATGGGCGGCCACTCCACCAGCGACGACCCGAGCCGCTACGTGCCGGCCGAGCTGATGGACGAGTGGAAGCAGAAGGACCCGCTGGTCCGCTTCCGCAGCTACCTGCTCGAGCAGGGCGTGATCGACGAGGACGAGGCCGCGCGGCTCGACGCCGAGTGCGCCGAGGAGTGCGCCACCGCCGCCAAGGCCGCCGGCGCCAAGGGCCGGCCCTCGCTCGACACCATCTTCACCGACGTCTACCAAGACCTGCCCCCGCACCTGGCCGCTCAGAAGGACTGGTGCATCAGCCATTACTCCTCGCGCGGCGAAGGAGTGAACGAGGAAGGAGAGTTCCCCCTGTGACCGAGCTCACCCTGGTGCAGGCCGTCAACGACGGCCTCAAGTCGAAGATGCGCGAGGACGACTCCGTGCTCGTGCTGGGCGAGGACGTCGGCCCCAAGGGCGGCGTCTTCCTGGCCACCGAAGGACTGACCGCCGAGTTCGGCGAGGAGCGCTGCTTCGACACGCCGCTCAGCGAGGACGGGATCATCGGCGTCGGCGTCGGCCTGGCGCTGAACGGCATGAAGCCGGTGTGCGAGATCCAGTTCCAGGACTTCATCTTCCCGGCCTTCGACCAGATCGTCAGCGAGGCGGCCAAGTTCCGCTACCGCTCCGGCGGCATGTACACGGTGCCGATGGTGATCCGCACGCCTTACGGCGGCGGCATCCGCGGCGGCCTGTACCACTCCCAGTCGGGCGAGGCCTACTTCTGCCACACCCCGGGCATGAAGGTGGTGGTGCCGAGCAGCCCGGCCGACGCCAAGGGCCTGCTGATCTCGGCCATCGAGGACCCGGACCCGGTGCTGTTCCTGGAGCCGAAGGCGCTCTACCGCGCCTTCCGCGAGGACGTGCCCGAGGGCGTCACCCGCGTGCCGCTGTCGAAGGTGCGCGAGGTGCGCGGCGGCGACGACGCGGTGATCTTCTGCTACGGCGCCATGGTGCCGGTCTGCAAGCAGGCCGCCGAGCGCATCGAGGAGCAGCGCGGCTCGCAGGTGCGGGTGATCGACCTGCGCACCCTGCTGCCGCTCGACGAGGAGGCGGTGATCGCCGCCGCCCGCGACTGCGGCCGCGTGGTCGTGGTCCACGAGGCGCCGCGCTTCTGCGGCTACGGCGCCGAGATCAGCGCCCTGATCGCCGAGCACGCCATCGACGCCATGGAGGCGCCGGTGGTCCGGGTCGCCGGCTTCGACACCCCCTTCCCCAACACCCTCGAGCACTACTACATGCCCGACCCGCGTCGCGTGATGGACGCCGTCGAGCGCGTGCTGGACTTCGAGTAGGTCCTGCTCACTCCCTGAGATCCGCGGTCCCCGCGACCAGCCACCACCAAGAGACATGGCCCTGGAATTCAAGCTCCCCGACATCGGCGAAGGCGTCCACGAAGGCGAGATCGTGCGCTGGATCGTGCCCGAAGGCGGCGCGGTCGCCGAGGACGACCCGGTCGTCGAAGTGATGACCGACAAGGCGACGGTCGAGATCCCCTCGCCCGCCAGCGGCGTCGTGACCCAGCACCTCGTGCCCGTGGGCGAGATCGCGAACGTCGGCAGCGTGATCTTCGTGATCGACGAGGGCGCCGGCGGCAGCAACGGCGCGGCTCCGGCCGCCGCCGAG
>CAZXTO010000098.1:0-10847 GCA_964643675.1 uncultured Planctomycetales bacterium | reverse complement strand
AGTGGGCCTGGCTCACCGGCCGCCTCGCCGGCGAGTCCGCGGCCTAGACCTGCCCGTCGCGCGGCGCATGCCCTAAGCTGAGGACATGCTGCGTTTCCTCCTCCCGGCGCTGCTCGCTCTGCTCACCGCCTCGGCCGCCCAGGCCCAGATCCACACCCTGCACTTCAAGGAGGAGAAGTACGCCAAGCCCTACAAGGACCGCCTGATCGAGTGGCAGGGCGAGCAGGTGGTGCTGGTCGAGGTCCACTCCGGCATCAACCGCTCCCCGGTCGGCAAGCTGACCTGGCCGCCCGACGCGCGCCTCGGCTTCTACGTCATGGATCCGGGCGACCCCCTCAAGCTGCCCTACGTCATCTCCGACGGCAGCATCAAGAAGGAGGTCCGCAAGCAGGTCATCAAGATCAACGCCGACCGGGTCAAGGGCCTCGGCACCTTCATGCCCGACGAGAGCTTCTACACCCTCTCGGTGCAGTACCAGCGGCGCCTGGACAAGATCGAGCGCATCGAGGCGAAGCGCAAGGAGGCCGACCGGGGCAGCAAGCCGTGGTTCGAGCAGCACTCCTTGCTGCTGACGGAGATGGACGGGCTGCACACCTGGCTGGTCAAGACCGGCTACTCGAAGGCCGCCAGCAGCCTGGCCAAGACCTTGGCGCGCGAGAAGCGCAAGGGCGACGCGGCCAAGGGCCGGCGCCTCGCCGACGCGGTCGCCTCGCGCAAGCTGGTGCCGACCAACGAGAAGCTGGCGCTGGCCTCGGCCAAGGTCGGGACCTCCGGCCTCGACTTCCAGGTCCAGGAGAGCACCCACCTGCGCATCGTCTACCACACCGGCATCGAGGAAGGGAAGGTCGGGCGGCTGCTGGAGCTGGGCGAGAAGGCGATCGACGCCTTCCGCGTCGCCCTGGTCGACCCCTACGCCAGCACCAGCTTCGCCGACCGCATCCCGGACGAGCTGTTCATCGAGTACTTCTTCTCCGACGACCACCGGGGCAACCAGGAGAAGATGCTCGAGGAGTACTACGGCCTCGGCTGGGGCGACGGCGAGCGGCGCCAGAAGGCGCTCGCCACCGCCGGCTCCTCGCGCCGGGTCGAGAGGCGGGCGCTGAGCTACTGGCGCACCGATGAGCGGGCCGACCTCGAGGGCATCCTGATCCACGCCCTCGGCCACGAGCTGGCCCGGATCCACTACGGCATCAGCGGCAACCAGCAGGACTGGCTGGAGGAGGGCGTCGGCTACTACCTGTCCTTCAAGCTGCTCGGGCGCAACAACGTGTCCTGCACCGCCTTCGAGCCGCCGCGCGACGAGGAGGAGACCGTCTCCCGCGGACCCAAGGGCGGCCGCAAGGACAAGGACTTCGAGACCACGGTCAAGCTGCGCGGCATCCGCGACGTGATGGCCGGGGTGGCGCTGCAGTCGGGGCCGCCCTTCACCCAGCTGTCGAAGAAGGGCCTGTTCGACTTCCGCAACCCCGACATGGCCAAGTCCTGGGCCTTCTACGCCTTCATCGTCGACGAGATGGGGCTCGAAGGCCAGGTGTGGCTGCGCGGGCTGGACCGGATCCTGCGCGCCGAGGACTACCCGATCAAGCTGCGCGAGCACACCGCCGAGGTCTTCGCCGACCTCGACGGCAACGCGGTCAAGCAGCTCGAGGAACGCTGGGAAGCCTTCCTGCGCAAGAACTTCGACGTCTAGTCCGGAGCGCCGCCGCTCAGAAGCCGTCGGGCTCCGGAGCGGTGCTCTGCACCTCTTGCTCGACCGTGGAGGCGAAGTCGCCGAGCCCCATCAGGAGGTCGGCGCCGCTGCCGATCAGGCTGGTGGCGCTGTAGCCGAGGCCGCTGCGGTAGTCCGCCTCGATGCCGTCGGGCCGCAGCCGCCAGATGCCGAACATCGGGCCGACCTGGTTGACCAGCTCGTCGAAGCCGGGCAGGCGGCGCACGTCGGGCAGGCCGGCCGCCGGGTCGCCGAAGTCCTCGCCTAGCTCGCGCAGGCGCTGGACCAGGGTCGCGGTGGCTTCGGGCCCGGCGTAGTCCAGCACCACGATCCCGCCGCTGGCGAGCTCCTCCGCGTAGCGGGCGGTCGCCTCGGCGTAGCCGCGGGTGCCGTCGAGCCGGGAGTCGGTCGGATCGAGCGCCGACTCGACCAGCATCAGGCGGTCGCCGCGCACCTGGTAGGCGAACTTCTTGCCCTGGAAGTGCGTGCCCTGGCGCAGCAGCCGCAGCACCTCCTCGGGCAGCTCCTGCATGGCGGCGTCCAGCGCCATCGGCTCCTCGATGTCGACCCAGACCTCGCCGATCATGAGGCTGCGGTCCTCGAAGGCGCTCCACAGCTCCTCGGCGCGCAGCACGGTGCCCATCACCGGACCGAGCGCGTCGGCGACCTCCTGGGCGGTCGCGAAGTAGCCCTCCATGCCCTCCGGCGGCCACGCCTGGCCCTCCAGGGCGGCGACCTCGCTGCCCAGGCGCAACAGCTCGGACATGGCGCCGCCGAGGTCCATCACCGCCATGCGCGCCACGGCGGTGTCGCCGGGAAGTCCGGCGGCCCGCCCGGGCAGGTCGGCCGCGGCGGCCAGCTCGGGGCTCCAGATCGGTCCGCCGATGCCAGGCAGCAGCACCAACGAGCGATCGCGCAGATCGGGGCCGTCGATCGAGACGGTCCAGCCGATGCCTTCCAGACGGTGGAGCCCGAGGGTCTCCATGAAGGCGAAGGGCTCCTCCAACCCCTCGTCGGGGAAGGTGGCGAGCAGCCGCTCGAAGTCGAGCGCCTCGGCCGGCAGGTAGAGCGCCAGCACGTCGTCCGGCGAGCTGATCTCACGCCGCAAGCGCTGCAGACCGGGCAGGTCGCCGAGGCCGCCGGCGCCGGCGCGCCCGGCCAACACCCGGCCGGCCAGGTACTCGGCCTCGGCCAGGCAGGGATCATCGGCGGAGGAGTCGAGGTCGAGGGTCGCGAGCAGCACCCGACCCTCCATGCGGAAGGCGCCGAGGCCGGGTACGGTGAGGAATTCGACTCCTTGAGCCGTCACCGTGCTCGCCTCGGGGAAGGCGGCCCCGAGGTCCAGGACCGCGCCGGGGCCGAGGTCCATGGCCAGGACCATCCGCGCCTCCTTGATCTCGCTGAGGGGGAAGGTGGCCCACAGCCGCGAATAGGCCAGCGCGTTCCAGGTCGCCGCGCCGAAGCCGTTGGCGGTCTCGCGGTCGAAGCCGGACAGGGCGTCGATCATCGGCTCGAGGCTTTCCTGGACCCCCTCCATGCCGAGCACCGCGTGCAGCCGGGTGCGCTTGCCGAGGCGGCTCCAGGGTTCTCGCGAGGCCTCGAACACCACGGTGGCGTCGGCCGGGAGGAAGTCGAGCGCGGTCGGCGGTTCCTGGGCGGGGAGCGCCGGAGCGCAGAGCAACAGGGCGGTGAGCAGGCTCATCAGAAGACCTCGGAGTCGTAGGCGGAGTCGTAGGGGTTGGCCAGGAAAGGCGACTGGCCGCTCAAGCTCTGCGCGATGGCGTCGGTCACGGCCGGGTGGACCAGGATCATGCCGAGGTAGCCGATCGGGCTGATCGTCTCGAGGAGCATGCCGTTGGCATCGGACACCGAGACGGTGGCGGTGCCGCCCAGCTGGGAGGCGACCTGGTCGAAATCAGGGAGGGAGCTGAAGTCGATCTCGAAGGGGAGGATCTGGGTGAGCTCCGCGGGCAAACCGTCCCGGCGCAGGGCGTCGATGCCCTCGGCCGTCGTCTCGGGGCCAACGTACCCGAAGCCGCTCACGACGCCGCTCGCGAGTCGTTCGGCCAGCCACGGCCGCAGCCTGCGGTAGGCCTTGTTCTGGCCGAGGGTGCCCTCGAACTCCTCCCCCCCGAGGCTGCGGGCGAGGTAGGCCCGGTCGCCCTCGACCGACAGGCCGAAGCGGTAATTGCCGGGACCGGCGTCCATGCCCTGCTGGAGCATGGCGAGGAATTCGGGCGGCAGCTCGGCCAAGGCGGCCTGGAAGGCGGCGGGATCCTCGAGCGTGAACCACAGGGCCCCGTTGCGACGCTCCCACAGGTCCTCGGCGCGCTGCAGGGCGGTGACCTCGGTGCCCATGGTGGCGGCCACCTTCTTGGCGGTGGCGATCCAGCCGCGGAACTCGTCGTTGGGCAGGTCCAGGCCGAGGCCCCCGAACAGGTTCTCGAACATCTGCTCCATGCCTTCGATCATGCCGACCAAGCTGAAGCGGCTGACGCTGGCCATGATCGCGTCGCCCGGCATCGCCTCGAGCTTGGCGAGGGCGGCGCCGTCGCCCGGGTAGACACCGCCGTAGATGTTGGCCATCGGCTCGTCCCCATGGAGATAGATCAGGTCGCGCAACCACTCCCCTTCCACCGAGGTCGTCCAACCGAAGCTCTCGATCCGGTCGAGGCCGAAGGGGCTGAGCAGATCGGCGATGTCGAAGGGCATCTCGCTCGGATCGAAGCCGGCCAGCAGGCCGAGGTTGTCGATCGTCCACTGGTCGAGGGGCACGTAGAGCCGGAACAGGTCGTGCTGGGATTCGATGCGCTGGCGCAGGCCCGTCATCGAAGGCAGGCCGGCGGCGTGGCCCTCGAGCTGGCGGGAGGCGACCACCCGGGTCGCCAGCCACTCCGCCTGCTGGTCAAAGCTGCCGCCGTGCTCGCCGAGCTCGGGGATCGGGAGCAGCACCAGGGTGCGGTCGCCATCGCGGCACCAGACGCCAGCGGTCTCGGAGGCGTGGACCTGGACACCCCGCTTGTCCAGCTGCAGCGGGTAGAGCCCGAAGGCGGTGGGGTCGAGCGGCTCCGCTCCCTGCATCGGCTCGAACACGACCAGCAGGCGGCCCGCCAGCAGGTCGGCGACGCCGATGCCGGTGGTGATGCGGTAGCTTCCGAGCAGGTGCGGTACCTCCGGCGGCACCGGCAGCTGGCCGAGCACCTCCTGGACGCCGTCATGGCCGAGCAGCCACTTGGTCTGGGTGGCGGCGCCATCGGCGCGGTAGGGCTCGAGGTCGAGGTCGACGACGACCAGGCTGTCGATCGGGAAGTAGCTGACCGGATCGGCGGTCGTCAGGGGCCCCTGCCCGGGGAGGACTTGGGCAGGCGCGGCCAGGATCAGGGAGAGGAGGAAGCTCATGAGAAGGTCCGGTGCCGGGGATCAGGCCAGCGTGGAAAGGAGGTAGGGAAGGCTGGTCTCGTAACGGTGGTCCATGTCGAAGTGGCCGCCGTTGAAGAAATCGGAGCGGTGCGGCACCTCGAGGGCGTCGAGCCGCTTGAGGAAGCGCCGCAGGCCCCACTGCAGGGCGAATTCGTCGCGTTCACCGGCGTCGAGGAACAGGCCGCGCAGGTCTCGGAGGGCCTGGGCGCACTCCGGGCGCTCCACCATCCGCAGCGGATCGTGCTCCAGCCAGCGGGCGAAGACTTCGGTGCGCATTTCGCCGGTCTCGAGATCGACCGGCAGGTCTACGCCGAGTTCGGAGGCGGCATTCGGGGAATAGCAGCTCGCCATCGCCAGCAGCTCGACCCCGGCGTGCTCGGCGTAGCCGAGGTTCAGCTCGGGCAGCTTCTCGAGGAAGGCGGCGGGGCCGCCGTGCTGCCGCCAGCAGTTCAGGGCGTCGACGAAGCCGCGCACGTGGGAGACGTCGAAACCCATGTCCCCGGCGTGACTTGCGGCGGCCGAGAAGAAGCCCGGGCGGCGCATGCAGAGGGTCAGGGCGCCGTAGCCGCCGCTGGACTTGCCGGCCACCGCGCGCCGCCCGGGGCCGCCGCAGCCGTGGGCGGCCTCGACCGCCGGCACCAGCTCGTCGAGCAGGAAGTCCTCGTAGCGGCCGGTGCCGGCGGAGTTCAGGTACTGCGAGCCGCCGAGCCGGGTCTCGCAGGAGGGCCACAGGTAGACCGCCGGCGGGATCGTCCCGGCCGCCGTGGCGCGGGCGCATCGCTCGGGCAGGTTCTCCGCCCACAAACTCGGCCGGTTCAGGACCTTGTGGCCGAAGCCGGTGTACCCGACCAGGACCACCACCAGCGGCAGGTCGGCGCCGCCGCCGGGCGGGAGCAGCAGCGGGGAGTGGCGCTCGGTCGGGTCGCCGAGGGGGTTGCCGCGCAGGGCCGCGGAGTCGTGGGAGTGGACCGTCAGGGTCGCGCCGTGGACCTCGCGTTCGTACCGCATCCTCCTAGGATACGGACGCGAAAGGGAGCCGCCCCGGCGCCCAAGAACCTGGCCATGTCGAACCCTCCGCCCGTTCCTCCCACCCACGTCTACCCCCGCCGCGCCCACGAGATCGACTTCCGCATCCACGGCGACGACATGCAATTCGTCGAGGTCGACCTGGATCCCGGCGAGACCGTGGTCTCCGAGGCCGGCGCCATGCTCTTCATGACCGATGGCGTGGAGATGGAGACCCGCTTCGGCGACCCCTCGGCCGAGGACACCGGCATGCTCGGCAAGTTCCTGTCGGCCGGCAAGCGGCTGCTGACCCGCGAGTCGCTGTTCATGACCACCTACACCGCCGCCCGCAGCGGCATCGAGACGGTGGCCTTCGCCGCGCCCTATCCCGGCAAGATCGTCGACGCCGACCTGCGCGAGCTCGGCGGCACCCTGCTGTGCCAGAAGGACAGCTTCCTGTGCGCCGCCAAGGGGGTGACGGTCGGCATCGCCTTCACCAAGAAGCTCGGCGCCGGCTTCTTCGGCGGCGAGGGCTTCATCCTGCAGAAACTCGAGGGCGACGGCCTGGCCTTCCTGCACGCCGGCGGCACGATCACCAAGCGCAGCCTGGCGCCCGGCGAGCGGCTCAAGGTCGACACCGGCTGCCTGGTCGGCTTCAACCCCTCGGTGGACTACGACATCGAGTTCGTCGGCGGCCTCAAGAACACCTTCTTCGGCGGCGAGGGGCTGTTCCTCGCCACCCTGACCGGCCCCGGCGAGGTCTGGCTGCAGTCGCTGCCGCTGTCGCGGCTCGCCACCCGGATCGCCGGCGCCTTCGTCCAGCGCAAGGGCGAGGGATCGGTGCTCGGCGGCCTCGGCAACCTGCTCGACGGTCGGGAGTAGCCGCCCGGACCGGCGGCCGCTGCGGCAACAGGATCCACCCTTGAACCCCGCGCGCGCCGCGGGCTAGGCTGCCCGCATGCGCCTCCTCCTGGTCGTTCCGCTCCTGCTGGCCGCCGCCTGCCAAGTCCAACCCGAACCGGCGCCGGAAGGCCTCGACGACTTCGCGATCGAGCTCGCGCCGGGCGAGCTGGGCCTGGTCCAGCTCGGCCCCGGCGACCCGATGCCCGACTTCAGCGCCGGCTGGTATCAGCGGGACGAGCTCGCGGCGACGGTCCTGAACAGCCTGTCCTACCTGGCGGCGCCCTCCTCCCAGGACTACTTCCCCTACGGCCCGGTCACCCACGAGCACATGGTGCGCTCGCTGGAGCGCTTCCTGGAGCTGATCGAGACCTCGCGTAGCGCCGAGCAGTTCAACCGCTCGCTGCAGGACGAATTCGAGGTCTGGATGGCCCGCGGCGGCCACGACCGCGGCGACGTGCTCTTCACCGGCTATGGCCGGCCGATCCTGAACGGATCGCGGACCCGCGGCGGCCCCTACCAATTCCCGCTCTACGGCCTGCCGGAGGACCTCGAGAAGGGGGCCGACGGCTCGATCCTCGGCCGCCGGACCGGCGACGGCGGCCTGGTCCCCTACTACAGCCACCGCGAGCTGCTCGACAACGGCCACCTGGAGGGCAAGGAGCTGGTCTGGGTCGACGACGCCTTCGACGCCTTCTCCGCCCACGTCCAGGGTTCCTGCCTGGTCGAGCTGCCCGACGGCAGCATGCTCGAGCTCGGCTACGCCGGCAAGAACGGCCACGAGTACCAGAGCATCGGCCTGATGCTGGTCAACGAAGGGCGGATCCCGAAGTCCCAGCTCTCGCTGACCACCCTGCGCCAGTACTTCCGCGACCACCCCGCCGAGGTCGACCGGGTGCTGCCGATGAACCCCTCCTTCGTCTTCTTCCAGAAGAGCGAAGGCGGTCCTTACGGCTGCCTCGGCCGCCAGGTCCTCTCGATGCGGTCGGTGGCCACCGACAAGGACATCTTCCCCCGCGCCGGCGTGGTCTTCTGCGAGGTCCGCCTGCCCAGCATCGACGACACCGGCCAGCTGGTCCAGCGCCCCCAGCGCTTCTTCGCCGCCGACCAGGACTGCGGCGGTGCGATCCGCTCCGCCGGCCGCTGCGACATCTTCCTCGGCACCGGAGACGAGGCCATGGCCCGCGCCGGCCACGTGCTGGCCCTCGGCCGCATGTACTACCTCTTCCTCCGCGACGCCCGCGCCTACGGCTGATCCAGCAGCCCGCGCCTGCCGCTGATCCAGCAGCCCGCGCCGCCGGGAAGGCAGCAGACAGTCCCTCTCGCGAACCCTCGACGTCTGGTGCCAATCTGGCACCGATTCTCCGGGGAGTCCATCCCCTTACGCAAGCGCCACGCGCTCCTGCCGGGCTGGCGGGCTGGCGGGCTGGCGGGCTGGCGGACTGGCGGACTGGCGGACTGGCGGGAGGGAGGCCTGAGATTCTCGGCGTAACCGAACCTAGTCCAGGACGTCCTCCGGGCGTGGACGGCCAGGATCGAGATGAGCGGAAGAAAGGGAGGAGGAGGGGTCTGAGAGCTTCGAGTGAGGACCGGGCACCGGATCCGAGTCCGGTGGGGCCCTGGGATCAGCGAGCCGTCGACCCGGAGCAGGTGGAGGAGGATTGGAAAAACGGTGCCAAATTGGCACCAGACGTCGAGGGGCGCGTGGGGGCGGTTCGCATGGGTTACCTCAGCGGGCGCACCGACCAGGGGTGGCTTCGCTGGCGGAGGGTCCGTGGGCTCTGGGTCCTGATCGACCGGGAGGCGGCGCGGGTCCTGGACCGGCCGGTCCGGGACTTGAACCGCTGCGTCGCCCGCCATCCGGACCGCTTCCCGGAGGACTTCGCCTTCCTGCTCACTCCGGAGGAATGGATGTGGAAGTTCTTTCGGTGGGAAGGGAGCCCGCGCACCAAACGGATGCCGATGGCCTACTCGCCAGCCGGCTTGCTGCAGCTCTGGTTGCTCGGTCCGAGCGAGGACCAGCCCGCGATCGTGCGGTGGCTCGCTCGATCCCTCCGGAGTCTGCCCAGCCCCCCTCCCGGCCGCGCGTGGAGGGTCGTGCCTCCGGCCGAGGCGGGCGGGAACGGTGTGGAACGACTGAAGCCGGACTGACAGCCCGAAGGATGGCCGGATCAGGGCCGGTAGAGACGCGGAGCGCGGCGGCGGCGGAGCTTGTCGAGGCTGGCGGTGGTGCCGGCGAGCTCCTGGCCGATCGGGCGGGCGCCGGCCTTGCGGCCGAGGGCGAGGGTGGCGAGCCAGAGGACCAGGTTCTCCTGGTCGTGCCGGTCGACCTGCTCGGGAGCCTGCCCCTTCGCGCGGCGGTCGTCGGGCACGTTGTGGTAGTTGGTCAAGGCGAGGGCCAGTCCGGCGGCGGAGTAACCGGCGTCGCAGTAACCGGTGGCCTCGCAGGCGCCGCCGTCCATCAGCTTGCGCTGCCAGCGGAAACCGGGCACTTGCTGGGCCAGGCAGCGGGCGGCGTCCTCGAGGCGGGCGAGCAGCGCGGGGTCGTAGATGCTGAGCCGGTCGCCGACGCGGCAGATCGGGCCGTCGCCGGGGCGGGCATGGGGCAGGCGGGGCGAACACTCGAGCACCACCACCGGCACCCGCTTCGGGAAGCTGCCGAGGTGGATGCCCTCGAGGCAGCCGATGAAGCCGTTCTCCTCGCAGCGCGTGAAGTAGGCCATCACCGGACGGTCGAGGCCGCTCCGCGCGGCGAGGTCGAGGCCGGCCAGGATCGTGGCGGCCCCCGCCAGGTCGTCGCAGACCGTGTTGCTGATCGTCTTCCTGCTGAGTCGGAGCGGGAAGTCCCAGCCGCCGATCCAGCCGGGGCCGACTCGCGGGCCGCCCGAACGGGAGCCGCGCGCGGCCTTCGGGCGATCGGCGCGCAGCCGCAGCGGGATGGCGCCGGTCTGCGGGTCCTTGGCCCCGGCTTCGAGCACGGTGGCGCGCACCGACCGCGGTGAGCGCTGGGCAGCCGGGGAGAGGGCGGCGCCCGGGTCGACCAGCTTCACCCGACCTCCCTTCATGCGCTCCGGCGGGTGACCGCCGTAGAACTCGGCGTCGAGGCCGCCGTCCTCGCGGGCCGCGGTCACGATCAGGGCCGGGTGATCGAGGTGGGCCTCGAAGGCGATCGACGGCCGGGCATGGCCACCCGCGCGATCGGGCACGGTGACGATCAGGTTGCCGGCGGCGTCGGCACGCAGGCGCCAGCCGCGCTCCTCGCACCAGGCGCGCACGGCCGCGGCCGGCAGGTCCTCGGCGTAGGGCGCGGTGACCAGCGGCAGCAGACGGCGCAGGGCGACCTCGGCGGCAGGCCGCAGGGTCTGGTCGCGCCAAGCCGGGCTACGGCTGCCGCGAGGGAGCTTCCAGGAGACGGCCATGACGGCGCATAATCTAGCCGCTCGTGCCCCGCAGCCTTCCCTCCGTCCTGCGCCGCTGTTGGCGGCTGTTGGAGTCGCTCGAGAGCGGCGTCGACTCCCCGGAGGCGGTGCGCGCGCGCGACCTGCTGCAGCGCGATCTGTTGCCGCGCACGGCCGGACGCAGGCCCTACCTGGTGGTGGGGATCGTCGGTCCGGCCAACGCCGGCAAGTCGACCCTGTTCAATCGCCTGGTCGGCCGCGAGCTCAGCCCCTCCGACCCGGTCGGCGGCCGCACCCGCCGGCTGCTCGGCGCCGCTCACCCCGAGCTGCTCGAGGAGCTGCGCGCCGAGCCCACCCTGCGCCGCTTCCCGCTCGAGGTCGACGAGGACCCGCGGGCGCCGGCCGTCGCCGCGGCG
>CAZXTO010000097.1:0-10905 GCA_964643675.1 uncultured Planctomycetales bacterium | reverse complement strand
TCTCGATGCCGTTGCGGGCCAGTTCCATGGCGATTGACATTTCCTCGAACGGGCTCGCCGAGACCATCCTGTAAGCGGTGGCGTCGTCCACGACCGGGAGACCGCGCTCCGGTCTCCTGGTCGATCCCTCGACGGGGAATCAGCGCAGCCAGGCGATCCCGTCTGGCTCCTTGCCGGCCTTCAGGAAGCGCACGACCTCGCGCTGCTCGAGGTCCAGCTCGGCGATCACGTCGGCGCCGGCGCAGGCCACCCAGGCGCGGCGGCTATCGGCGGCGATCGTGATCCCGATCGGCACCGGCGAGGCGCCGAACTGGTCGCCGAACAGGCGGCCCTCGCCCTCGTCAGCGGCGGCCTGCTCGATCGCGATCCGACCGAGCAGAGCGAGGTCCTCGGTGCGGTAGACCGCCACCTCACCCGAGCGCGCGCAGCTCACCAGGGCCAGGCGCGAGTCCGGCGTGAGCTCGACCCGGATCGGGAAGCTGGCGCACTCCAGCTCCTTCAAGGGCTTCAGGGTGGCCGGATCGAGAACGCTGACGGTGTCGGCGGCACGGTTGGTGACCCACAGCTGGCGCCCGTCCGGGCTGACGGCCACCCCCCTCGGCGCCGGCCCCGGTGGCGATCGGCTCCAGCACGGTGCCGTCGCCCTCGACCGGGGTGACGTTGTTCGAGCCGATGTTGGCCACGAACAGCCGCCCGCTCGGCGCCCGCGCCACCATGTGGCTGGCGCGCTGGCCCGTGGTGGCGCGCACCAGGACCTCGCCCTTCTCGAAGTCCACCCGCCACAGCTGCTGCACGGTCTCGGCCGTCAGCCACAGGCTGGCGCCGTCGGGTTCGAACACCAGGCCGTGCGGCCGCACCGCCTCACCCAGCTCGATCACGCGCGCGCGGCGCAGCTCCTCGAGATCGAGCACGGTCAGGGTGGAGCCGGCCCGCTGCGCGCCGTAATCGGCCACCACCGCCCAGCGCCCGTCCGGGTGCAGCGCCACCTCGTGCGGACCGTCTCCGGTCTCGAGGGTGGCGACCACCTCGCCGCTGCCCAGGTCGAGGACCGATGCCGTCGCTTCGGCCTTGTTCAGCACCACCAGGCGACCGGGGTGGGGGGCGGCGGGTTCCTGGGGCGACGCCTCGACGGCGGGCAGCGCCTGGGGGAGCAGGGCGAGCAGGGCGGCAGTGAGCATGACCCCGCTACGATGCCGCGCCGGGGCGGTTGGCGGAAGGCCTAGAATCCCGCCATGGCCGTCGAAATCCACCTCGCGTACGAAGGCGAACTGCGCTGCCAGGCCACCCACGGCCCCTCCGGCGTCACCCTCCACACCGACGCCCCGGTCGACAACTGCGGCCGCGGCGAGTCCTTCAGCCCGACCGACCTGGTCGCCACCGCCCTCGGCGCCTGCATGCTCACGATCATGGGCATCGTCGCCGACCGCCACGCCCTGGACCTGTCGGGCGCCACGGTCCGGGTCCAGAAACACATGACCGCCGACCCGGTACGCCGCATCGCCGCCCTCCCGGTCACGATCACGGTCCCCGCCGCCCTCTCCGACGCCGACCGCAAGCGCCTCGAGAACGCCGCCCACACCTGCCCCGTGCACGCCTCCCTCGGCGACACCATCGACCGCCCGATCACCTTCATTTGGGGTCAGACATCCAATTAAGCCGCCGCGGCCACAGGGCCTGGATCCGGGGATCCTGGGCCCGCGGCCGCGGCGGCGGCGGCGTAAATCGAGGTCTGACCCCGAATTAGTCGATCCAGTCGGCGATGAAGAGGTTGGTGTCGCGCGGGCTGGAGTTGTTGCGGTTGCTGGCGAAGATCAGCCGCTTGCCGTCGTGGCTGAACATCGGGAAGCCGTCGAAGCTCGAGTTGTAGGTGATGCGCTCGTTGCCGGTGCCGTCGACGTTGATCAGGAACAGGTCGAAGTCGCGGCCGCTCTCGCTGGCCTGGTTCGAGCAGTAGATGATGCGCTTGCCGTCGGGGTGGAAGTAGGGCGCGAAGTTGGCGGCCTCGTTGTCGGTGACCTGGATCTTGTTCGAGCCGTCCAGGTCCATGACCATGATCTGCAGCGCCATCGGCTCGATCACGTCCTCGTCGAGCAGCTGCTGGTAGCGCGCCTTCTCCTCGTCGGTCTTGGGGTAGAAGGCCCGGTAGACGATCTTCTTGCCGTCGGGGCTGAAGAAGGGGCCGCCGTCGTAGCCCAGCTCATCGGTCAGCTGCACGATGTTGGAGCCGTCGATGTCCATCAGGTAGATGTCGAGGTCGCCGTTGCGCCGCGAGGTGAAGACGATCTTGTCGCCGGCCGGGCTGACCACGGCCTCGGCGTCGTAGCCGGGCGCGGCCGCGATCGGCTTCAGCTCCCAGGTGTCGAGGTCGCGGATGTAGAGGTCGAACTCGGGGTAGATCTTCCACACGTAGCCCTTCGAGTAGTCGGGCGGCGCCAGGCAGTCCTCGGAGGCGCCGTGGGTGCTGGCGAAGATCACCTGGCGGTCATCCGGCATGAAGAAGGCGCAGGTGGTGCGGCCGGTGCCGGCGCTGACCAGCTTGCGCGAGCCGGTGAGCAGGTCGAGCACGTAGATCTGGTCGCACTTGCGCGCGCCGATGGTGGCCTGGTAGCTGATCCGGTCGCCGGCCCAGTTGAAGTAACCCTCGGCGTTCTCGCCGGTGGTGGTCAGCCGGCGCACGGCGCCGAAGTGCTTCTCGCCCGGAACCACCAGGTTCTCGCGTTCGGGCAGGCCGACCTCCTGAGTGGCCGGCAGCGGCTCCACCGCGGGCGGGGCGGCGTGCGGGTTCTGGGGCAGGGCGAAGAGCAGCAGGGCGGTGAGGGTCACTGGGGTCGTTCCTTCTTCAGGGGGACAGGATCGTAGCCGCCGCGGCACAGCGGTTGGCAGCGCAGGATCCGCCAGATGGCGAGCAGGCTGCCCTTGAGGGCGCCGTGGACTTCGATGGCTTCGTGGGCGTACTCGGAGCAGGTCGGCGTGAAGCGGCACTTGCCGGCGCCCAGCAGGGGACTGATGGCCGCGCGGTAGAAGCGGATCAGACGCTGGAGGATCCACCTCAACGGGCTAGTTTTCGTCCCACCTTGGCCAAGAGTGTCACCAGCTCGTCACGGACCGCCGGGGTCCGCATCGCCGCCACGGGACCGCGCGGGATCAGGATCAGGTCCAGCGGCGGCCGGTCGGCGCCCAATTCCCGCCAGGCCGCCCTCAGGACCCGCTTGACGCGGTTCCGGCGCACGGCGGAGCGCTCGTAGCGGCGCCCCACGGAGACGCCCAGGCGCCCGCGGGCGGGGTGTTCAGCGGGGGTGGCCACGACTAGAATGAGCCTCCCGCCGGCGCGGACGCCCCGTCGATAGACGCGTGAGAAGTCCGCCTGCCGCCGCAGCCGGTGCTGCCGCGAGAATTTCCCGGTCCGCTCCATGGTCAGCCAACAAGATACGCCCCGGCGCCCCGCTCCGGAACCCGCCGCTGGCGCCCGCCGGCAGCTGGTGCTGGAGGTTTCGCCGGCCCTGCCCTCGGCCCAGGCCGCGGAGCAGGTCCTGGGCGCCTGGCTGCAGGGCTGGCCCGGCCGCCCGGTGAGCCTGGTGCGGGTGCCCGAGCGGCGCTACGCCGCCCTGGTGGAGCACCTGCGGCCTCGCTTCCTCAAGCTGGAGCCGAGCCCCGGGCCCTTCCCGGGTTTCGCCGACCGGCTGCGGACCGGCCTCGACGACGGCGCCACCCTGGTCGCCGGCGGACGCACCCTGGAAGACGGCTCCGCGGAGCCTACTCTTCTGCTGAACCTCGACCCCGCGGCGCGCCTGCTGCGCTCTCCTCAGCCCTCCGGACCGCTGCTGGCGGTCCTGCGGAGCGAGGACGGCCCGGCGCCCGCCGACGGCCCGGCGCAGGAGACCCTGCGCCTCGACCCCGACCCTCAACCTTGAAAGGAGAAGCGATGCAAGCCACGGCCACGAAGCAGGGGACCGCCCCTGAGAACGTCCACCAAACCCTGCGCGATTGGATGCTGGTGGACGGCTACCCGCTGGTCTGTGACCTGGAGAACTCGCACGGCGCCACCCTGGTGGACGCCCGCACCGGCCGCGAGTACCTCGACTTCTTCGGCTGCTTCGGCAGCACCCCGATCGGCTGGAACCCGCCCTCGCTGCGCAACCCGGAGTTCCTGGCCCGGGCCGCCGACGCGGTGGTGAACAAGCCGGCCAACTCGGACCTCTACACCACCGAGATGGCCGACTTCGTGCGCGCCTTCGGCGAGAACCTGGCGCCCGAGGGCTACCAGCACTTCTTCTTCGTCGACGGCGGCGCCCTGGCGGTGGAGAACGCCCTCAAGGTCGCCTTCGACTGGAAGGTGCGCCGCAACCGCGCCAAGGGCGTCGACGCCGACGTCGGCACCAAGGTGCTGCACTTCCGCCACGCCTTCCACGGCCGGTCCGGCTACACCATGAGCCTGACCAACACCGACCCGGCCAAGGTCGACTACTTCCCGAAGTTCGACTGGCCGCGGGTCGACAGCCCGGCGCTGCGCTTCCCGCTCGACGAGGCCGCCCTGGCCGAGGCGCGCGAGGCCGAGGCCGCCTCGCTGGCGCAGATCGACGCCGCCTTCGCCCAGCACGGCGACGACATCGCGGCGATCCTGATCGAGCCGATCCAGTGCGAGGGCGGCGACCGCCACTTCCGGGCCGAGTTCCTGCAGGCCCTGCAGGCCCGCTGCGAGCGCTACGACTGCCTGTTCCTCGTCGACGAGGTCCAGGTCGGCTTCTACACCACCGGCAAGACCTGGTGCTTCGAGCACTACGAGGTCCAGCCCGACATCATCATCTTCGGCAAGAAGTCGCAGCAGTGCGGCATCCTCGCCGGCCCCAAGATCGACCTGGTGCCGGACAACGTGTTCGAGGTCTCCAGCCGCATCAACTCGACCTGGGGCGGCAACCTGGTCGACATGGTGCGCGCCACCCAGGTGATCGACACCGTGCGCGAGCAGGACCTCGGCGCCAACGCCGCCGCGCGCGGCGAGCAGTGGCTCGAGGGCATGCAGGCGATCGCCGCCGAGTCCCCCGAGCTGGTCAGCAACGTGCGCGGCCTGGGCCTGGTGATGGGCTTCGACCTGCCGGACGGCGAGCGCCGCAACGCCTGCCGGGCGGCGAGGAACGGGGCCGGCCGGCTGGGCATGGCCTGCGGCACCCGCACGGTGCGCTTCCGCCCGCACCTGGCGATCACCGCCGAGGACGTCGAGCGCTGCTTGGACCTGACCCGCCAGGCCCTCGCCAAGCTGTAGCGCGCCGGGCGGCCCGCTCAGCCGAGGCTGAGCGGGTCGCAGCGCGGCTGCAGCTCCTGCCAGCGCGGCGGCACCGCCGCCGCACCGCTGGTGTCCAGCGCCTTGCGCAGGGCGGTGTAGGCCTCCTGGACCTCCGGGCTCTCGCTGGCCAAGCGCGCCTTGTCCAGGTTGCCGAGGATCCGCGCCCGGTCTCGGCCGCGCTCGGCGTCGGCCACGGCCTTCTCGAAGAAGGTCCAGGCGCGCTTGGCGGCCCGCGCGACCTTGTCCTTCTCGAGCTTCCGCAGCCGCTCCCCGGCCAGGTCGCCGGTGGGCGTGCCGCCGAACTGCTCGACGCAGGTGCGCAGGTGGAGCAGCGCCTGCATCGGGTAGCCGGCCTCGACCGCGGCGGCGGCCGCCACCGGGAGCTGGATGCCGATGCCCTCGATCTTCACCTGCAAGGTCTTGGCCGCCGCCACCTCGGGCTCGAAGTCGGCGTCCAGGGCCACCAGCGGCCGCAGCGCGTCCAGCGCGCCCTTGATCTGGCCCTGCTCGAGCAGGTTCTCGGCCACTGCCACCCGGCCGCGCAGCCGCGCCAGCTCGCGCAGGCGGCGCCGCTCCACCAGGTCCAGCAGCGGGCCGTCGAGGAAGGTCTCGCCCGACAGCGGGTCCCAGCCGACCCCGATCTTGAAGCCGGGGTCGCCCTCCCAGACCACGCTGCCGTCGACGTCCAGCACCAGGATGCGCGGCAGGCCGTAGCCCTCGGCGCGGAGGTTGTAGGCGTTGTAGGTCTTGCTGGCGCGGTCCATCGCCACCGCCACGCCCGGCATCGGGTGCTGCTCCAGGTAGGCGCGCACCTCGGCGGGGGAGTGCTGGCTGCTCACCACCGCCAGGAAGTTCAGCCCCAGCTCGCCGTACTCCTCGACCAGGTGGGAGTAGTACTCCGTGGTGGGGATCACCTCGTCCTGGTACGGCGCCCAGAAGATCAGCGCGGTGGGCCGGCCCTGGAGCGCCTCGAAGCCGGGGAACTCGCCCTGCAGCACCTCGCCCAGCTCGAGCGCGGGCGGGGCGATGCCGGTGAAGCTGCCCGGGAGGCGCTCGACCTCGGCGTTGGCGACGCGCTCGAGGGCCAGCTCGCGCTCGATGCGCGCCGCCGGGTCGTGCGGGTCGCGCGCTAGCAGCCGGATGTTCTGGAAGTTGGCCGCGCCGGTGCCGCAGATCAGGCCGAAGCCGCCGCGCACCGAGTCGCGCGAGGGCATCACCATGCTGCGCACGTACTGGCCGTCCAGGTAGACGTCGAGCTCGTCGTCGACCACGTCGATGCGCAGCCTCACCCAGCCCTTGCCGAGCTTGACCGTGCGGTGGTCACGCACGGTCCACATGCCGCCGGTCTGGGTGCTGATGTCCAGGTAGCCGCTCGGGTGCAGCACCACGGCGTTGAAGTTGGTGCCGTCCTTGCGCCCGAAGCAGAGGCCCATCAGGGTCGCGTCGCGGCCGAACTGCATCTCGGCCTCGAGCGAGAAGTCGGCGTCGAAGGTGACGTCGCAGCTCAGCTCCTGGGTCTGGAAGCTGCCCTCGGCGGTGGCGATGCTGCCGTCCGGGACCACGCCGGCCTCGATCATCTTGCCGTAGGCGCGGTAGGCGTCGCCGCCGCTCCAGCCGGAGAGGTCGAACTCGTTGTAGGCCACCTTCCAGCGCGCCAGGCTGATGCCGGTCTCGCGCGCGACCTCGACGTAGAAGTCGAGCGCCTCGGTCATCGAGAAGTTGGCGCTCATCCGCCGCGCGATCTCCAAGGCCATGGTCGGCAGGCCGCGCTCCCGGTAGGAGCGGGCCAGGGCGATGCCCTCGCGGAACAGCTCCTCCTTCATCTTGGCGTGGCGGCGGAACAGCGGGTCGAGCACCCGGATCTTCTCCTGCGCCACCGGCATGCGCTCGTCCTCGGCCAGGCCGCGCAGCTCCAGCTCGCGGGCGAACTGCAGGTACAGGGCCAGGGCCCGGTCCAGCTCCTTCTGCGCCTCCAGGGCCTGGGCCAGCTTCCACACCACCTCCGGGTCCTCCGGACTGTGGGTGAAGGCCTCCTCGTAGAACTCGGCCGCCAGGCCGAGGTCGCCGCGGTCGGCCGCGGCGTCGCCGAACTGCAGGTTGTTCTTGCCGGCCTTCTTCTTGCCCTGCTGCACGTCGCGCAGCTCGAGGATCCACTCGTGCCACAGCTCGTTGAGGGCGTCGATGTCGCGCACCGGCGACAGCGGGGCCGACTTCTTCGACAGCACGATCGACTCGAAGTGCTCGATCGGGTTGCCGCGGCCGGCGGCGCCGCTCAGGTAGTACTCGTGCAGCGCCTCGCGGTACACCGGCAGGCCGGTCTCGCCGTCGCGGTAGTTGTAGAGGAAGTAGACCACGCCCCAGGTCGGCGCGTACCACGGCGGCCCCCAGCGGTAGTCGCCCTGGACCACGATGCGGAAGGTGGGGGCGCCCTCGGGGGTGCTCCAGTTGCCCTCGGCGTCGGGGACGGCCTCGGAGCCGCTGCCCATCCAGCCCTTCTCCATGCGCGCGGCCAGCGGGAACAGGCGGTGGTTGGGCACCTGGTTCCACTTCACGGTGCCGTTCGAGAGGATCGTGGTGCCTTCGAAGAAGCTCGCGTAGGCCTCGTTCAGCCAGCCGGGCACGCCGCCCTTGCCGGTCAGGCTGACGAACTGGTGCGCCGCCTCGTGGAACAGGGTGCCGTACATCTGGCGGATGGTCTCGGTGCCGGACGGTCCGCCGAGGAAGGTCTGCACCGAGCTGCCGTTGAAGAAGCCGCCGGTCCAGTCGTTCTCCGGCAGGCCGTTCTCCTCCAGGTACTCGTCCCGGTTCTTGTAGATCAGCACGCTGATCTTCGGGGTCGGGTCGCCGTCCTCCTTGTACTTGAAGAACTTGCGGTAGGCCTGGTTCATCTGCTCCATCGCGATCGAGGCGGTCTGCAGGACCAGGAAGCCGGCGTCGGTCTTGTAGCGGTAGTTCTCGCCGTCCTTCTCCCAGGCGGTGTCCCAGGTGTCGTGCTTGGCGTCCTCCTCGGCGATCCACTCCGGGCTGACGCCGAAGGTCGGGTCGGTGCCGGCGTAGAGGTCCTCGACCGCGACGTCGGCGCTGCCGTTGCGGCGGATGTCGAGGATCGCGGCGCGCGCCTCCTGGTTGAGGCGGTCGACCTGCAGCACCTCCTGGTAGATCTCGATCGCCGAGTGCTCGCGGCCGCGCTTGCGGTGCTCCTTGGCCAGCGCCATCAGCTTGCCGACGTGGCCGTCGCTGAGCTGGCGGAAGCGCTCCGAGGTCTCGTCCATCGCCGCCAGCCGCTCGCGCACCGCCGCCAGCTCGGCCCGGGTCACCGGCAGCTTCTCGGCCGCGTCGACCACCGACAGCCAGCGGTGGTAGCTGTAGACCGCCGCGTCCTGGTCGCCGGCCTGCTCGGCCAGCTCGGCCAGCAGCAGCAGCGCCCCGAGGTGCTGGTCGTCGCGCTCGAGGGCGCGCTCGACGTCGCTGCGGGCCTCGACCAGCTCGCCGCGCTCGCGGTGGCGGGCGGCGCTGGCCAGGTACTTCTCGAGGAAGGGGTTGTCGCCGCCCGATGCCGGGAACAGCAGCAGGGACAGCAGCAGCAGGGCGCTTCGGAACACGGTCAGCAGGTCAGGGTTCGGCGGCGGAGCTGGCCGCAGGCGGCCTCGGCGGCGGCGCCGAGGCTGCGGCGGAGGGTGACGGAGTGGCCCGCGGCTTCGACCACGCCGGCGAAGGCGCGCTGGGCGGGCAGGGGTGGCCTTCGATACGCCATCCCCGGGACCGGGTTATACGGAATCAGGTTCAAATGGCAGCGGCAGCCCTGGAGCAGCTCGGCCAGGGCCTCGGCCTGCTCCAGGCTGTCGTTGACCCCCTCCAGCAGCACGTACTCGAGGGTGTACTCCCGCCCGCGCGAGGCGAACAGGCGCTCGGCCTCGGACAGGGTCTCCTGGATGCTGCGCTTGGCCACCCCGGGCACCAGCTCGCGGCGCAGCTCGTCGTCGGGGGCGTGCAGGGAGATCGCCAGGTCGACCTTGCGGCCCCAGTCCCAGATCCGCTCCAGGGCGCCGCGCGGCGCCACCGTCGACAGGGTCATGCGGCGCGGCGACATGCCGGCGCCGGCCTCGTCGATCAGCGCGTCCAGCGCCGCCAGGGTCGGCTCCAGGTTGTAGCCGGCGTCGCCCATGCCCATCACCACCAGGCGCTGGAACTCGCCCTGCTGCTGGCGCAGCTGCAGGGCCTGCTCGAGGATCTCGCCGGCGCCCAGGTTGCGCTCCAGGCCGTCCGCGCCCGAGGCGCAGAAGCTGCAGCGCACCGGGCAACCGACCTGGGTGCTGAGGCAGATCGTGCGCCCCTGGGTGCCGGGCATGCCGACCGCCTCGGCGGCGGCGCCGTCCGGATAGCGCAGCAGCAGCTTGACGGCGCCGTCCTCGGCCTCGTGCACCGCCTCGACCGCCGCCCGGCACAGCGGCTCCTCGGCCGCCAGGCGCTCCCGCAGCGCCGCCGGCAGGTCGGTCATCGCGGTCCAGTCCAGGACCCCGCGCCGGAACACCCAGCGCGCGGCGATGCGGCCGTGGAAGGGCTGCCCGCCCCGCGCCGCCATCCACTCCGGCCAGGAGCGCGGCGGCAGGTCGAGCAGCGGCTCGCTCATCCCTGCACCGCGAGCTGGGCGAACAGCTCCTCGCACCAGGCGAAGGCCTGACGCTCGGAGGGCGGGTTGCAGCCGCCCACGCCCTGGTGCCCGCCGCCGCCGTACTCCTTCATCAGGTGGCCGAGGTGGGGGCCGCCGGTGGGCCGGTTCCAGGGGTTGCTGGCCACCGTGATGTGCACCCCCGCCCGGGTCGGCAGCAGGGTCACGGCGTAGTTCAGCTCCGGGTACAGGTAGAAGGGCGCGAAGCGCTCGCGCCGGATCTTCTTGGAGCGCAGGTCGGCGAACATCACCGTCGGCGTCTGGTCGACGATGTTGGCCGGGAAGGCCTCGATCGCCGAGTCGCGGTTGCGCTCGGCGCGCTGGGCGCAGCTCAGCACCTCGGAGTCCTCGATGATGTCTGCCAGCTCGGCCATGCGCATCATCGCCACCAGGCGGTCGTGGAAGTCGAAGTCGCGGGCGCAGGTCAGCGCGCGCGAGATGCGCAGCGCCGGCTCGGTGCCGAACAGCGCCTGCTGGGCGCTGCCGTAGGAGGCCGAGTCGATGATGTCGGACCAGTGCGCCAGGTCGTGGAAGCGCGCCGGCGCCTCCCAGTTCCAGCGCTCGGCGGCGTGGCGCAGGATGATCGGCGGGCAGGACTTGGCCTCGGGGTCGAAGCAGGCCCGGTCGTGGTCGGCGAAGGCCTGCTGGTCGGCCTCGTCGAGGAAGGTGGTCGGGTGGTGGTCGAACCAGTAGGACGCCTGCTTGTGGAAGTGGAAGTCGACCACGGCGAAGCGCTCGCCGGCGCCGAAGCTGTCCCAATCCAGGGTGCGGTCGAAGTTGACGCCGGCCCAGGTGACGCTGTCCTCGCCGCGCACCGATTCCAGGGCCTCGGCCAGGATGGCGGCGGAGGCGATGCCGTCGAAGTCGCGGTGGTAGTAGATGCGGAGCATGCGAGGGGGGATTCAGTCCTGGGAGGGGGGGGCCTGGCGGCCGTAGACGTGGTGGCGGAAGAAGG
>CAZXTO010000096.1:0-11084 GCA_964643675.1 uncultured Planctomycetales bacterium | reverse complement strand
CCCTAACAACAGCATGCAGCGGACGGCGCTACGCGCCGCCGCTGATGTTGAGCGTCAGGCCTAAATGGGTAACCTGACCAGAATCTTTTGCGACTTCAATGGCGGTGTTGAAAAAGACGTCTATGGTCTCAACACCAATGGGAGCCTCGCTGACCTGGCCTTGATTGGCAATGGTCTTTGTCCGGGAATGCGCTTTACCTTCTTCGACGATGACAAGGACGAAGAGGGGAATCCGGTTCATCTCCTCGTCGATGGCGTGGTCGACCTCCTCGAACCATGGGGCTGGGTCGCGCGAATCGACTCTACAACCTGGCGAAGTGAGCGAATCAAAGCAGACGAACAAGCCGCTCCATCGGACGGCTCTACGCGCCGCCGCGGACCGGCAAACCCGTTGCGTTGACCGGTCATGACGATCGAAATTTCCGGTGGCGACCAACTCGAACACCTCATCAAGCGCGTCGCTGCCGAGGTTCAGGAGGCCCATGGTCTTCACCGCCTGCTTCGAGAGTTGCACGAGGCTCTTGCAACCTCGGACCCCCGCTACTTCAACTTTCCGACGTACTGGACCTTCTGCCTGCTTGGCCTTCGTGACGCGTACCTCTTACGGCTCAGCAGAGTCTTCGACCAAGAACGACGAAGTCTGAGCCTCAGGAACCTGCTGCTTACGATCCGTGAGAACACGGATCTTTTTGAGACGGATGAGTTCAAGGCAAGGCTGGCCGACAACGAGTTTGTCGACTCCCTCGCCTCCGAGGTTCGAGTACCGTCTAAGGAGCGGATCGATGCAGACCTCGCCTATGTCGGTACCCGCAACCCAATCGTCAAGCGACTTGTCCGGTGGCGGAACACCTCCGGGGCTCACCTTGGCGCGAAGGCTGTTCTGGGGAAGGACGCCGTTCTCAAGGAAGACCCGTTTACTGCGGAAGACGTCGAACGCCTGCTGGATGGCGCTAGGAAGATTCTCAATCACTATTCTCAGCTCTTCTCCGCCACGACTTACTCGATGCAGTTCATTGGGAACGATGACCATGAATCCTTGCTCCGGTTCCTCGGCGCGGGCCTCGAAGCCGACGAGCAGTCGAAGGGCTAGTCTCGACCGCTTGCAGCAGCAGCATTCCCGTCCTGGTGGGCATTTCACCAAGTCCCATGAACAAATCATCCGTCCCTGATATCGCCTTCGACGGAGACTTGGTCTCTGCGGGACGGGGCCCGTCCGGGATTGGGTCCTACCCAAGGACGCCCAGAAGGCTCTTCGGTTCATCGAGGAGAGTGGGATCCGATCGTCACTTCCATCGAGGACGCCTCGTCCACACTTCGACTGGACCAGCGACCATCGCTGCAAGCTCGTCAACACGTTCACCATGCTCAAGCTAGGACCCCGAGGGTAGGTGGCCGTCGGCGTTGCCGCTCTCGCCCTCGCCTCCTTGGTGACCGTTCCCAAGGTCATCAAGATGTTCAAGATCCGTGGCGTCCTGGAAGGGGCTTGGACCGAAGAGAGGGAGGTGACCGCGATGTGGCACCAGACTCCGGAGGAACACGACCGCGGTAGCGAGGCCTTCTGGGTTTCCTGGGACGGCAAAGACGTCCGTGTCCGAGGGAACCACCGGCTGAACCTGCCGGAGGAGCTCTGGAATGAGCACGAGGTCGGAGGCCTCGTGGAGCTGACCTTTGTCCAGGGCGACCCCAAGCCATACCACCGGGAGGGGATCTTCGCCAACAACGGGAACTTCCTCGTCGACTTCCTCCTCCTTGGACTCTTCCTGTTGTTGGCCTTCCACGGGGCGAAGGCATACCTGGGGCTTCGGCGGCAGCAGGAGACGAGATCCAGGGAGCCGCTCGAGTGAAGGACTCCGCTGCGCGGCTGGCCCGCGGAGCCCAGCCTAGCCCACCACCCGCAGGACGACCGACGCATCCGGAGCGCCCCGCTATCGTGGACCCCGATGCCGCGAATCCTCGGTTCCACCGCGTGTGCCCTCGCCTTGGCCGCTCTCTCTTGCGCCGGCCCCGGGCACGCTCCCGACTCCGACCCCGCTCCCAAATCCCCGCCCATGAGCCTCCACTTCCTCGAGATCGTCACCCCCGAGGTCGACGCCGTCTGCGCCGCCTACTCCGCCTCCCTCGGCCTCGACTTCTCCGAGCCCGTGCCCGAGTTCGGCATGTCCCGCACCGCGCCGCTCCCGTCCGGCGGCCTGCTCAGCGTGCGCGCGCCGATGCACGAGCAGGAAGAACCCGTCACCCGGCCCTACTTCCTGGTCGAGGACATCGAGGCCGCGGTCGCCGCGGTGGTCGAGGCCGGCGGCCAGGTGGCGGTGCCGCCGACCGAGATCCCTGGGCGCGGTCAGTTCGCCCTCTACTTCCTCGGCGACACGCAACACGGCCTCTGGCAGAACTGACGGGCCCGTCCGGCGGGGGCCCCGCGCCCCCGCCCGCCACCCGGCCAGGAGATGAACGAGTTCCTGCAAGCCGCCCTCGCCGTCCCCGGCGAGCACCGGTGCCTCCAGAGCTCCCCGGGCGTCTGGGGTCTCCCGCTCGAGCATTGCATCTTCGGCGTCCCCCCGGACGACGCCTTCGGCTGGACAGTGCTGGACCGGATCCCGGAGGACCTGAAGGGAGTCCACTTCTACCTGGGCGGCGAGTGCGTCGAGCTCATCGCCGCCTTCGCCCGGTCGGCGGGGCCGCGCAGTGTGGAACGGCTCTCCCTGGGCAACTCCTCCTTCGCGATCGGCGAGGGCCTGGACTACGCCGCGGCGGTCCGGCAGCTCGGCTCCGCCCGCTACCCGCAGCTGAAGTCCCTCGACCTGGGCGTCTGGGAGCTCTTCAGCAACTCCCACTGCCTGTTCGGCACCCTGGGCGACGTCACGAGCGTGCTCCGGAACAGCCCAGAGCTCGAGCGGCTCGGCCTGTACGGCAGCTTCGAACTCACCGAAGCCCTCCGCTTCGGGTCGCTGCGGGATCTCACCGTCACGCTCGAAGACCCGACGACGGGTTCCAACGGCGGGCACCTCAGCCACGCCACCCTCGCCAACCTGCTCGAATCGGACTTCCCGCGCCTGGAGGTGCTTTTCCTCGACCTGGAGTGCGAAGACGACGACGCCGGCTACCACCTCCCCGACGGCTTCCTGGCGGGGGCGCGCGCGCCCGAGCTGAAGAAGATCGAGGTCACCGGCGGCTTCCGGGAGGGAGAGCGAGCGCGCCTCCTGGGGAGCCCGCTCGGCACCCGGCCCGAGCTCGTCCTCCACCTCGACGACATGACCGGGTCATGATCCTGGCGGTCGACGTCGACTACCGCGGGTCCTCGGCGAGCGTGGCGGGCGTGTCCTTCCAGGACTGGCGCGACCCGGAGCCCCAGCGGATCTTCATGGCCCGCGTCGACGGCGTCGCCGCCTACGAGCCCGGCAGCTTCTGGAAGCGAGAGCTGCCCTGCATCCTGGCGCTGCTGCGCGAACACGACCTGTCCCCGAAGGTGATCGTCATCGACGGCTTCGTCTACCTGGATGGCGTCCGGCAGCCGGGGCTGGGGAAGCACCTCTACGACTCCCTGGGCGGCGAGGTCGCCGTGATCGGCGTCGCCAAGCGCGCCTTCCGGGACATCGACGAGCGCTTCGCCCTGGTTCGCGGGGAGAGCCGGAATCCGCTCTACGTCACCGCGGAGGGGATCGGCCTCCCGCGGGCGCGCGAAGCCATCGCGCAGATGGACGGGGCGCACCGGCACCCGACGCTGCTGAAGATGGCCGACCAGGCTTGTCGAGGCATCGGCTGACCGCCGGCCGCGGGGCCGGCGCTAGAGTGAGCGCGCCCGACCACCACGAGGAGGACCGCCTGCGGATCCCGCCCGTCATCCCCTTCGCCTCGCTCGGCCTGGCCGCCGCGGCCTCCCCGGTCCGATGAAGGCCCTCCTGCTCGGCCTGACCCTCCCCGTCACTGCGGTCGCGCTGCTCTATGCCCGCCGCGCCTACCGCCGGCGCGGGGACCTCGGCCCCCTCGGGCTCGGCCTGCTCTGCCTGATGCTCTTCGTGCCGAACCTGCTGCTCGAGTACGCGACGCGCTACGCGTGGCCGAGCACCGCCCTCGACTTCGTCGGCGTGGCGGTCGGTCTCGCGGGCCTGGCGATCTGCCTCGCCGGCATCGGGGTCTTCCGCTCGGCGCCGAAGGTCCTGGGCCAGGACGCGGGCGAGCTGAGCACGGGCGGCCTCTACCGCTGGAGCCGCAACCCGCAGTACGTGGGCTGGTGGCTGTTCCTGCTCGGCTTCGCCCTGAACGACTGGTCGTGGTGGTGCGCCGGCGCCCTGGCCGCCAGCGCGATCGGTTTGCATCTGCTCGTCCTCGTCGAGGAGGAGCACCTGCAGCGCGTCTTCGGCGAGCCCTACGCCGAGTTCTGCCGGCGCGCGCCGCGGTGGGTCGGGCGGCGGCGGAGCGGCGGGGAGGTCGGGTGAGCGTCGAGCGGCCGACGATCCTGCTCCTGCCCGGCATGGACGGCACCGGGGAGCTGTTCGATCCGCTGGTCCAGGCCTGGGATGGCGACGAGCCGTGCGCCGTCGTTCGCTACCCCGCCGACCGCGTGTGCTCGCGCGAGGAGCTGCTCGAGCACATCCGCCAGGCCGCCCCGTCTGGCCAGCCCGTGGTCCTCGTGGCCGAGTCCTTCTCCGGCCCGCTGGCGATCGAGCTGACCGCCCGTCGCCTGCTCGACGTCCGCGCGCTCGTGCTGTGCTGCTCCTTCGCCAGCTCTCCGGTGCCGCTGGCCTTGCGCTGCTTGCCGCTGCCCGGCGCCTGGATCCGCCGAACGCCCGTCTCCTGGATCCGTCGCTTCTTGGCCGGCGCCGATTGCCCTCCGGAGCTCGTGGCCCGGGTTCGCCGGTGCCTGCGCCAGGTCGATCCGGCCGTGCTCGCCAGCCGGATGCGTCAGCTGGCTCGCGTGGATGTCCGGGAGGCTCTGGCCGGCGTCGAGGTCCCGCTGCTCCTCCTCACCGGATCGAACGACCGCCTGGTCGGCCCGCGGTTCGCTGCGGAGATCCTCGATTGCCAGCCGGGTGCGAAGCACCTCGCCTGGGAGGGCCCGCATCTCCTGCTCCAGCGCCGGCCGGATGAGGCGGCCCGGGCGATCCGGGCTTTCCTCGAGGCGACGAGGGCGAGAAGGGGTCGATGAAAGTCGGGGCTTCGGCATAGGGGACCAGACCTCGCCCGGCCTCGCCCGGCGCACGGAGACGACCATGGAACACAAGAAGTGGACCTGCCCCAAGTGCCAGCACCGGAAGTTCGAGGTCGGGGAATTCTCGGCCACCGGCGGCTTCTTCACCAAGTTCTTCAACATCCAGAACAAGCGCTTCACCACCGTCAGCTGCAAGCGCTGCGAGTACACCGAGGTCTACCGCACGAGCACGAGCAACCTCGCCAACGTGCTCGACTTCTTCGGGAACTGACCACCCCCGGCCTTACAGCCCGACCACGTTGCTGATGCCGTCGGAGGTGGCGTCGATGGCCTGGACGTGCACTTGGCCGGAGGCGCCCGCCGGCACGTTCGCGCTGGTCACCACGGCGCCGAGGGCGTCAGCCGCGCCGACGAAGCCGACCGCGAAGCGGTGGGCGCTCAGGCCGGTCGTGACCAGATTCCCGGTCAGCGGATTGGCCACCACGTGGGCCCCCGCGCCGAAGGCGTGCACCAGCGCCACCGTCCCGAGCGGCGTCGCGCCTCCCACCTGGAAGCTCATGCTCCCGCCCGGCGCGCCGGCGACCGACAGCGCCAGGCTGCCGAACACGTAGGCCGAGCCCGACGCGGCTCCGAGGTCGTCATCGCCGGCCACGCCCGCCGCCACCACGCCGCCGGCGATCGCCAGCGCGGCGCCGAACTCGTCGTGCACGTCGCCGTCGCTCGGCAGCAGCTTGCGGATCAGGGCGCCGCTCCCGGCGTCGTAGAGGTAGGCGGAGCCGGAGTTGAAGCCGTTGTCGTCGTCGCCGTCGGCGCCGACCACGACGGTGCCGGCGTCCAGGTCGAGGGCGATGCCGAAGTGGTCGCGGTCCGCCCCGTCGGCCGGCACCACCTTGGCGGTCTGCTGGCCGCTGGCGGCGTCGAACAGGTAGGCCGAGCCGGAGTGGTCGCCGAAGAGGCTGTCGGCCCAGGCCCCGACCGCCACCACGCCGCCGTCGATGGCCACCGCGGCGCCGAAGAAGTCGTTGAAGCCGCCGTCGTTGGCCAGCAGCTTGCGGAGCTGCGCGCCGGTCGCGGCGTCGAAGAGGTAGGCGGAGCCGGACAGGAAGCCGAGGTCGTCGTCGCCGTGGGCGCCGACCACGACCACGCCCGCGTCCAGGTCGACCGCGCCGCCGAAGTTGTCGTCGGCCGCGCCGTCGTTCGGGGTCACCTTGGCGATCAAGGCGCCGCTCCCGGCGTCGAACAAGTACAGCGCGCCAGAGTCGCGGCCGTGGTCGTCGTCGCGCTTGGCGCCGACCGCGAGGACGCCGCCGTCCAGGGCCACGTCATAACCGAATTCATCCCCGGCCGCGCCGTCGGCCGCCGCCAGCTTGAGGAGCGGGGCGCCGCTGGCGGCGTCGAACAGGTAGACCGAGCCGGAGTCCGCGCCCCGGTCGTCGTCGTAGGGCGCGCCGACGGCCACGACGCCGCCCGAGAGCGCGACCGAGAAGCCGAACTGGTCGCCGGCCGCGCCGTCGGCCGCCACCAACTTGAGGAGCTGGGCGCCGGAGGCCGCGTCGTGGAGGTAGACCGAGCCGGCCGCCGCGCCGGCGTCGTCGTCCTTCCGCGATCCCACCGCCAGGACCCCGCCCTCGACGGCCACGGCCGCGCCGAATTCCAGACCCGGTCCGCCGTCGGCCGGGAGGATCTTCCGCAGCTCCTGGGCTTCGGTGGGGGCGGCGAGGGCGAGGACCAGGCCGGCGAGGAGGCCGGCCCGGACCAGGGGCATCGGGGGATGGGAAGGCTGCACGTGGGAAGCAGCGCAAGGGGGGCGGGAAAGCCCTCAAGGGAATCCGGCGCGAGCTCATAATCGGGCCCCACCCCGCCGTCCTCCTCGCTCATGCCCGATCTGCAACAGGGTTTCCTCCTCTATGGAGTGTTCCTGCTCTCCACCACCCTGCACGAGGCCGCCCACGCCTGGGCCGCCCTGCGCGGCGGCGACCCCACGGCCTACGAGGGCGGACAGGTCACGCTCGACCCGCGGCCGCACATCCGGCGCGAGCCCTTCGGCATGGTGGTGCTGCCGATCCTGTGCGTGCTGCTGTCGGGTTGGCCGCTCGGCTTCGCCAGCGCGCCCTACAACCGCGAGTGGGCGATCCGGCACCCGCGCCGCGCCGGCTGGATGGCGCTGGCCGGCCCCGGCGCCAACCTGCTCCTGCTGCTGATCGCTGCGCTGCTGATCAACCTGGGCCTGCTGGCCGGCGTCTTCACCGCGCCGGAGTGGGTGAACTTCGTGCACGTGGCCGAAGCGACCGACGCCGGGTCGCGGATCTGGCAGCCGGTGGCCTCGCTGCTCGGGGCCTTCTTCGCCCTGAACCTGCTGCTGTTCGTCTTCAACCTGCTGCCGGTGCCGCCGCTCGACGGCTTCTCCGCGGTGCTCTCCGGCCTGCCGCGCGGCACCATGGAGAAGTGGTACGACTTCACCAGCGCCGCGCCGATGTTCATGTGGCTGGGCATCTTCCTGGCGTGGAAGATCTTCGCGTGGTCTTCTTCCCGGTGTTCCTGTTCGCGGTCAGCGTGCTCTATCCGGGCGCCGCTTACGGCTAGGGGAGCGAGCGCCGGCGCGCGGCGGACCGGCTACGCCTCCATCTCCCCCAGGTGCTCACCATGCCCCGGCGCGGCCGGCGGGGCGGGGTGCGCGGCGAGGCCGGCGTTGCCGCCGTGGACCTGGGAGAGCAGGTCGGTGAGGACCTTGCGGAACAGCTGCTTGCCGTAGGCCTTCCGGATCTCGTCGGAGGCGAGCTCGTGGTACTGCACCTCGTTCCCGACCTTCACCTTGCCCTTGAGCTCCCGGTCGCCGATCCGCGCGCACGGCTTGCCGGCGTACCGGGCCAGGAGCGCCTCGCTGTTGAGCCAGTCCAGGGAGGACCCGGGGCCGTTGGCGAAGAAGAGCTGCAGCACTGCCTCGCTCTCGCGCATGTCGCGGATGACCTCGTCGGCGATGTTCTGGGTGCTGGTGTCGACGATCCGGAACTCCTCCCGCGTGATCCCGAGGCTGGCGCCCTCGGCGTACATGGTCTCGAGGAGGTCGTCCTTGAAGCGGTAGTTGTGCTTCAGCGAGACGAAGATCTGCAGCCGGTTCAGCTGTCGGCTCACCACCCGGTCGATCTGTACCGGGCCGGGCATCGGCAGGCCCTGGATCTCCTGCTTCAGGCGGGGGTGCAGCGTGCCCTGCTCTCGGCACTCCTGGGTGCACTGCATGATGAAGCGGAGCTCGCCGTCCTCGAGGGCCGGCGTGTTCTTGAGGGTCTGGTTGCGGACCCGCCACAGGTTGTGGCCCTTCGAGATCCGCGCCGCCACGGTGGCGAAGGTGGAGCGGCTCGACAGGGAGGGGTTCGAGCGCGGCGTGCTGCGGGAATAGGAGGCCGTCATCCGGCAGAAGCTCCGGCCCAGGGTCGGCGGGATCAGGGCTACGCAGACGTTCTGCTCGTCCAGGTCCATCGAGGCGATGCCCCGGCAGGGGAGCTGGTCGGCGACCTGGGCCTCGCGGAGCACGTCGAGGTCCTTCTCCTCGATCTCGAGGTAGCCGTTGGTCCAGGTCAGCGACAGGCGGCGGAGCCAGGGCCGCTGCTCCAGGCCGCGCAGCATCTCGCGGTAGAAGTACTGCAGGGCCTCGACCTCGCAGCCCTCCACCGGCTGGTGGCACCGGTTGGCCTGGTCGAAGAAGAGCAGGCTCTTGTGGTCGTCCCGGATCCGCACCACCAGGTCGTCGATCCGCCGATTGACCTCGACCCGCAGGTCGTCGGTCTTCCGCTCCAGCTCCTCCTCCGTCAGGTGCCGCCCGCGCACGATGCTCAGCTCGCGGTCGTAGACCCCCTCCGCGCCGCTGCAGTCGGCCACGAAGCTGAGGGTGGCGTAGCGGTGGCCGGCGCGCGTGCACTCCGAGGTGGAGATGTTGAAGCCGGCGTCGGCCACGGTCTGCAGGATGGCGTGGATCGTCTCCGGCTCGTGCTTGATCCGGAGCGAGAAGCGGCCGAGGTAGGGCCACAGCCGCGGCGGGTGCGGCGTCAGCATCAGGTCCATGACCGGCGGGCAGCCGGCGTGATCCTCGCCGTTGGGGATGGGATAGAGGACCGCGTAGACCCGCGAGCCCTCCGAGACTCCCAGGGGTTCCAATACGCTGCTCGGAAGGAAGATCCGGCTCTGGGTGACGGTGACGAGGTCGCCGTGGTGGTTCATCCGCAAGTCTCGGGCAAAGAGGGTGGTGGCGTGCAGGCCGAGGCCTGCCGTTGAATGATGGGCTCAGCATAACGCGGCAAGCTGGCGCGACGCGGCGGCGCGCGGGCCGCTGGCGCCGCTGGCGCACCGGCGGCCGGGAGCGGTCGGACTCCCCCGGATCCGCGACCGGATATCCTGGTCGCCCCATGCGCCACCTCCTCCCTTGGCTGCTCCTGCTCGGATCCTGCGGCGATCCCGAGCCGCCGGAGCCGGCGCAGGTCGACCCGGCCACCGAGGATCGGCTACCGCAGATCGGGCCCATGCCCTCGGAAGTGGAAGAGGAGCCGCCCGCCGCCGAGCTCCCGCCCCGCCCCGACGGCGACCCCTTCGCCGGCTGGCTGATCTACCGCGAGGAGGTCGAGCTCGACCCGGAGCTGCCCTGGAGGCACGCCGGCACGAGCGAGGACCCGGTCCCGATCGACGTCGACTTCCTCGGCGCGTGGGAGTTCGACGAGACCATGGACCCGGTCTTCCCGCCCGCCGTCCTGGCCCTGGACGGGCGCAAGGTGCTGATCCGGGGCTTCATGCTGCCCTCGGTCGACTTCCAGGACATCCGCGAGTTCCACCTGGTCCGCAGCCTGTGGGGCTGCTGCTTCGGCGCGCCGCCGCGAATCAACGAGCTCGTGCGCATTACGCTGCCCGAAGGCGTGGACTACACCTATGACGGGCTCGAGATCGTCGGCACCTTCCGCGCGGTTTACGAGACCGAGGACGGCATCGCGGAGGACCTCTACCGGCTCGAGGCCGATGTCCTGCGCGAGATCCCGGCCTTCGCCGACCCGGAAGCCCCGGCCGACTTCGACCCGGCCGCGGCGCGCGGGATCATCCTCGGCGAGGACCAGGAGTTCTAGGCGCCGGGCCGTCCGGCGCGCTTCCCCACCCCGCCGCACCCGCACCCGCCCACGCACCATGGAAAGCCGCTGGAACGACACGGAGGCGCGAGCCTTCCTCGACCGCTACGCGCCCGAGCACGGCGAGGAGCTCGCCCTGCGGGTCTACACCTCGCAGCTGATCGGCGCCGACCCCGCATTGGTCTTGCACGGCGGCGGCAACGTGTCGGTGAAGGCGGTCGCGGCCGACCTCTACGGCGAGCCGGTCGACGTGATCCACGTCAAGGGCTCGGGCTGGGACCTGGGCGGCATCGAGCCGGCCGGGCTGCCGGCGCTGGAGCTGCTCGGCCTGCGCGGGCTGCGCGCGCTCGAGGCGCTGAGCGACGAAGAGATGGTCAACCAGCTGCGCCGCCACCTGCTCGACGCCGCCGCGCCCAACCCCTCGGTCGAGACCCTGCTGCACGCCTTCCTGCCGCACCGCTTCGTCGACCACAGCCACGCCGACGCGATCCTGGCGATCAGCAACCAAGAGCACGGCGAGCGCTTCGTCGAGGAGGCGCTCGGCGGCCGCGTGGTCGCGCTGCCCTTCATCATGCCCGGCTTCCCGCTCGCCAAGGCGGTGGCCGAGGCCTACGAGGCCCACCCCGAGGTCGAGGGCGTGCTGCTGCACCAGCACGGCCTGTTCACCTTCGCCGACGACGCGCGGGAGTCCTACGAGCGCCACATCCAATTGGTGGACGCGGCCGAGCGCTTCGTCGCCGCCGCCGGCGCGCCGCGGGTGGCGGTGCAGCCCGGTCTGGACCTGGTCGAGCACGGCGAGGCCGCCGCGCGGGCGGCGCGGCTGGCGCCGAAGC
>CAZXTO010000095.1:0-11128 GCA_964643675.1 uncultured Planctomycetales bacterium | reverse complement strand
GACCGCTGGCGCCTGCCGCTGGTGGAGGCCGGGCAGACCGCCGCAGCGCACGGACCGATCGCCCGCTACCTGCGCATCGGCACCGCGCCGGCCGAGCCCGCCCCCTTCCACCTCCGTTCGGTCCGCGTCTACGGAAGCCCGATCCGATGATCCTCGCGCTCGCCCTGTTCTTGGCCCCGGCCGCGCCGCAGGACGCCCCCGGCCGCTGGCGGCTGGAGCCGGATGGCCCGCGCATCGTCTGGGACGTCGCCGCCGATGAGCGGCTGCCCCACCAGGACCACCTGGAGATGTCGGGGGAGGCCGTGTCGATGGTGGTGCGTTACGGCGTCCAGGAAGACGACACCCTGCACCTGGAGCGCACCCTGGTATGGCCGATGCTGCGCACGCTTCCGGACGACACCCACGCCAGCCTGATGGCCACCTTCGGGATCGACGACCTGCCCAGAGGAGAGTGGCGGATCCGGATCGACGGCGAGCTGGCGCCGCCGGAGCGGCCGCGGCGGATCGTCTTCGACGGCGAACTCGAGATCGAGAGCTCGCTCGGCCCGGGCCTGCGGCTGAGCCGGCGCCTCCTGCCCACCACCACCGAGCCGGTGGCCCTCGAGCTGCTGACCCTGCACAACGACGGACCGCAAGCGGTGACGGTGGACGTGGATTCGGTCGACGTCGCCGCGATCCAACCGCCAGGGAGCACCCGAGGCGGGCCGGTGGAAGCGCTCAGCCGCGGGCAGACCGTGGAGGAGCAGCTCCTGGAGCCGGGCGGCGAGCTGCGCTGGCACCGCCGCTTCTTCGCCGGACCCGCCGGACAGGTGGAGCCGCGGCCCGAGCCCGAGCGGGAAGCCATGCGCCGGCGCAGCGTCCGGGCGATGCACATGAACCGTCGGCTTGTGCTGGAGACTCCCGAACCGGAAATCGACGCCGCCTTCGCCTTCGCCAAGCTGCGGGCGGTCGAGAGCATCTTCCGCACCGAGGGCGGCCTGATGCACGCGCCCGGCGGCACGCGCTACTACGCCGCGATCTGGGCCAACGACAGCGTCGAGTACGCCGCGCCCTTCTTCCCCTACCTCGGCGCCATCGAAGGCAATTCCGCCAGCTGGAACGCGCTGCGGCACTTCGCGCGCTTCCTGAATCCGGACTATGAGATGCTGCCGAGCTCGATCATCGCCGAGGGCCGCGACGTCTGGATGGGCGCCGGCGACCGCGGCGACGCCGCCATGATCGCCTACGGGGCCTCGCGCTTCGCCCTGAGCCTGGGCGAGCGCGAGGTCGCCGAGGAGCTGTGGCCGCTGATCGAGTGGTGCCTGGAGTATTGCCGCCGCCGCACCACCGACGACGGCGTGATCGCCTCCGACCGCGACGAGCTGGAGGGCCGGCTGCCCCACGGCCGCACCAACCTGAACACCTCGATGCTGACCTACGGCGGCTTGATCGGCGCCGCGCGGCTGGCGCGCTCGCTGGGCAAGGACGAGGCCGTGGCCGCCGTCTACGAGCAGCGCGCGGCGGAGCTGCGCCAGGCGGTCGACGCCTTCTTCGGCGCCACCCTCGACGGCTTCGAGACCTACCGCTACCACGAAGGCAGCGAGGTGCTGCGCTCCTGGATCTGCGTGCCGCTGACCATGGGCGTCTTCGAGCGCCGACAGGGCACCTTGGACGCGCTGTTCTCCGATCAGCTCTGGACCGCCGACGGCCTCAAGTCGATCGCCACCGACCAGAGCTTCTGGGACCGCTCCACCCTCTACGGCCTGCGCGGCGCCTTCGCCGCCGGCGACACCGAGCGGGCGATGGAGCACTTCCGCGCCTACACGCGGCGCCGCCTGCTCGGCGAGCACGTTCCCTACGCGGTCGAGGCCTGGCCCGAAGGCGACCAACGCCACCTATCGGCCGAGAGCGCGCTCTACGCCCGCATCGTCACCGAAGGGCTGTTCGGCATCGAGCCGCTCGCCCTCGACGCCTTCCAGTGGACGCCGCGCCTCCCCGAGGACTGGGATCACATGGCCCTGCGCTCGATGCACGGCTTCGGCGCCGAGCTGGATCTGGAGGTCCGGCGGGCGGACTCGAAGCTGCAGCTGCAGGTGAGGTCCGCGCGCCAGCCGGGCCTGGTGCTGCTGACCCGGTCCTGCGAACCGGGCGAGACGGTCGAGGTCCGGATCCCGCAGAGCCACCGCGAGGAGCAGGCCTGGCTGGTCGTCGAGCCCAACCTGGCGGACGACACCCCGCCGGGGCACCGCTGGCTCAGCGAGGCCGAGGCCGCCCTCGCCAGCCAGGAGTGGGGCACGCTGCGGCGCGGCCGCTCGGTCGACGGGCGGCCGATGAAGCTGCGGGGCAAGATGTACACCCGCGGCTTCGGCACCCACGCCGAGTCGGAGGTGCCGTGGTTCCACGACGGCTCGGCGGCGATCTTCAGCGGCATGGTGGGCGTGGATGACGAGGCCGCCGAGGGCGCCTCGGTCGAGTTCCAGATCTGGAACGGGGAGTCGATGCTGTGGAGCAGCGGCGTCGTCGGTCGCAGCGATCCGCCCCAGGCCTTCCACGTCGACCTCGAGGGCCTGAACCTGGTCTACCTGCGCACCACCGACGGCGGCGACGACAACCGCCACGACCACGCCGACTGGGTCGAGCTGGAGGTGCGGCCGGACCCGGAGGCGGCGCTGCGACGCCACCTGCCGCCGATGGAGGTGACCCTGTCCGCCGCCGACTACGGCCTCATCGCGGATGACGGCGAGGACGACTCCGCCGCCATGCGCCGCGCGCTCGCCGCCGCCCGCGACCAGCTGCGCAACCCCGGCAACACCGTCACGCTGCGGATCCCGCCCGGCCGCTACGACTTCCACGAGCAGCACGCAGTCGAACGCCGCTGGTTCATCTCCAACCACGACAACGGCGCGCTGAAGAAGGTGGCGGTGCCGCTGTGCGGCTTCCGCGGCCTCAGCATCGAGGCCTCCGGGGCCGAGCTGATCGGCCACGGGCGGGTCCTGCCGCTCGGCATCAGCGACTGCGAGGACCTGGTGATCCGCGGCCTGGCGATCGACTTCGAGCGGCCCCACCACTCGCAGGCCACTGTGGCCGCCGTCGACGGCGGCACCGTCGAGTTGGCGATCGGCCCGGAGTACCCCTACGCGGTCGAGGGCGGGCGGCTCATCTTCACCGGCGAGGGCTGGCGCGAGCCGGTCTGGGTCTGGAGCTGCATGGAGTTCGAGGCCGGCAACGGCCGCATCGCCTATCGCAGCGGGGACCAGCGCTTCCAGGGCGTGGCCGAGGAGCTGGCGCCCGGCCGGGTGCGGATGAGCGGCTTCGGCTTCTCCCCCGCCGTCGGCAACCGCCTGGTCCTGCGCCACGGCGGCCGGCCCCACCCGGGGATCTTCCTCCAGCGCAGCCGCGGGGTGCGCTTCCGCGAGGTCACCGTGCATCAGGCCGAGGGCATGGGCTGGCTGGCGCAGCGCTCGGCCGACATCAGCATCGAGGGCGGCGGCGTGCACCTGCGCCCGGACGACCCGCGCGTCTTCACCACCAGCGCCGACGCCACCCACTTCTCCAACTGCAGCGGCACGATCACGGTCGAGAAGGCGCTGTTCGAGGGCATGATGGACGACGCCATCAACGTCCACGGCACCTACCTGCAGGTGCAGGCGCTCGAGGAGGGCGGCGCGGTGCGGGCGAGGTTCATGCACGGCCAGAGCACCGGCTTCGAGTTCGCGCTGCCCGGCGAGACGGTCGCCTTCGTGCGCCGCGGCACGCTGCTGCCCTACGCCGAGGCGGCGGTCGCGGGAGTGCGGAAGCTGTCCGACACCGAGGTCCTACTCCGCTTCGAAGGAGGCCCGCCGGTTGGGCTCCAGCCCGGCGACGGCCTCGAGAACCTGGACGCCCACCCCGAGGTCCGCTTCCGCGGCAACGTGGTCCGCAACAACCGCGCCCGCGGCGCCCTGTTCAGCTCGCCGCGCCGCACCCTGGTCGAGGACAACCTGTTCGACCACAGCTCCGGCAGCGCCATCCTGCTCGCCGGCGACTGCAACGGCTGGTTCGAGAGCGGCGCCTGCCGCGACGTCACGATCCGCAACAACCGCTTCGTCAACAACCTGACCAGCCTCTACCAGTTCACGCAGGCGGTGATCTCGATCCACCCCGAGATCCCGGAGCTCGCCGCCCAGGAGCGCGGCTACCACGCCCAGGTCCGGATCGAAGACAACGACTTCACGACCTTCGACGCGCCGCTCCTGTTCGCGCGCTCGGTGGACGGCCTGGTCTTCCGCGGCAACCGCGTCACCGCCTCCGAGGCCTACCCGCCTTTCCACCCCAACCGGGAGCGGGTGAGGCTCGAAGGCTGCCGGGACGCCACGATCCAGGAGCTGCCGCCGGCGCCGGCGCTGCCCCAGGCGCCCCTGCCGCCGAAGGAGGACTGAGCTCCCCTTCCGGCCAACGGAGATGGAGGCCGCTCCGCCTGCGCGGAGCGGCCTCCATCGGAATGGAGCCGGGGATCAGGCGTCGGGGCCGGCCTGCAGCTCCTTCAAGCGGGCGTCCAGCCGCTCGAGGTAGGCCTTTGCGCGCGGCTCATCGGCGTAGCGCTTCTTGGCGAAGGCCACCGCCTTGGCGTACAGCTCGACCTTGCCGGCCTTGTCCGCGTAGCGGAGCATGAAGCCCCACAGGGAGCTCTCGACCGCCGACGAAGGACGCTTGCCGGCGGCGAGTATCTCCTCGAGGCGCTTGCCGGCCTTCATCATCTTCTCCTCGTCGCGGCCGACGCCGCCGATGAGGTGCTTGACCTCGGCGTCGAGCATCAGCTGGGCCAGCTCCTTCTTCTGGGCGCCGCTCAGCTTGCCGAAGCTCTTGGCCTTCTCCTTGGCCTCCTCGTAGCCGATCTTGCCCAGGGCGAGCTCGGCCAGGAACAGGTCGGCCTCGAGGCCTTGCTCACCGCCGGCGATGCGGGCGCGGAGCTCTTCCATGCGGCTGACCGACTTCAGGCTGCTCTCGAAGCCGGCCACGCTGCGATCGCCCTGCACCGTCAGGGTGTCGCCCGCGGCGTTCATGAACTGCAGGGTCGGGAAGCCGCGGCCGCCCTTCTCCCGCAGCAGGCCGTCGTAGGGGTGCCCGTCGATGCGGGTGGTGATGTGGAGGAAGGGGACGACCTTCTCGGCGAAGGCGGGGAAGGCGGGGTCGGAGAGCGGACCGCTCTCCAGGGAGTCACACGGGCCTCACGGCGCGTAGGAACGCGAGAAGTAGGTGAAGAGCAGCTTGCCCTCCGCCTTGGCCTTCTTGCGGGCGACGTCGTAGTCGGTGATCCAGCCGCCGTAGGCGATGAATTCCTTCTCCAGCTTCTTGGCGTAGTTCGCCTGGTACTTGGCCTGGAGCTCGGCGGGGTCTTGCGCGTCCTGCTTGGCCGGCGGCTGCAGCTTGGTCGCAGGGACGCTCTTGGTCGCCTTGGCGGGCTTGGCCGCCTTCGCGGGCTTCGCCTCTTGGGCGAGGAGGCCGCTGCTCAGGACCAGGCCGGCGAGCGCCGGCGCGATCAGCAATCGGGAGAGTTGCATGGGGTTCCTCGGTCGGGGGTGGCCGGATGGAGGGACTCCGGCGGGAAGGCCCGCGCGGGGCGAGCACCGGGCCATCCTACGACCGATCCTGGCCGGAAGGGGAACGAGGCCGCCCCCGATCGACGGGGACGGCCTCGAGGAATGGCCAACGGTCGGGATCAGCCGTCCGCCTTCTCCTCCTTCATCTCCTTGAGCCGCGCCTCCTTCTGCTCGAAGAAGGTCTTGGCGCCCTCCTGGTCGCCGTACTTCTCCTGGAAGTGGCTGAGCGCCTGCTCGAAGACCTTGACCTTCTCGTTCTCGTCGGCCCACTCCATCAGGATGCTCCAGAAGGCGTCCGCCGAATCGCCATCGGGCACGCGGCCGGCGTCGAGCATCTTCTTGAGCTTCGGCGCCGCCTTCATGGCGGCTTCCTGGCTGCGGACCGTGGCCATGATCTCCTGGAACTCGCCGTTGATCAGCATCTGCCCCAGCTTCTTCTTCTGCTCCGGGCTCAGGCCCTCGAGCTCCTTGGCCTTGGCCTTCGCTTCGGCGTAGGTGTAGGCGCCGAGCTCGAACTCGGTCAGGAACAGCTCGACCGCGGCCTTCTTGTCGCCCTTCTTGGCCTTGGCCCGCAGCTCGTCGAGCGCGGCGGCCTGGGCCTCGGCGGCGGCGAGTCCGGCGACGAAGTCGTCGACCTCACGGCCTTGAGGCTGGCCCAGCTTCATGCCCCGGGCGTCGAGGTACATCAGGGTCGGGAAGCCGGTGCCGCCCTTCTCGCCCAGCAGGCCGTCGTAGGGGTGGCCCTCGATCCGGGTGGTAATGTGGAGGAAGGGGACAACCGTCTCGGCGAAGGCCGGGAACTCATCGGAGGAGAGCGAACTGCCCTCCAGTCGATCGCACGGGCCTCACGGCGAGTAGGAGCGCGTGAAGTAGACGAAGAGCAGCTTGCCCTGCTCCTTGGCGGTCTCGCGGGCGAGGTCGTAGTCGGTGATCCAGCCGCCGTGGGAGATGAACTCCTTGGCGAGCTTGGCTTCGTACTTCGCCTGCAGGCCCTCTTGGTCCTGGGCGGCCGCGGGAGCAGCCAGCGCCAGGCCGAGCACGGCCGGGGCGAAGATCATGCGGGTGAGCTTCATGGTGGGTACGGGTGATGGGGAAGGCCCGCCGACAAGGGTGCGGCGAAGCGGACGGCCCGAGGGGGAGGCGCGGCCCATGCTACGCCGCCCCGATGGCGTCGTGAGGCAGCTTCAAGGCTTGCGCCAGAGCTGCTCCAGCACCCCCATCTCCTCGAACTGGGCGGCGGCGGTGAGGAAGTGGGCGGTGATCCAGAACACCGTCCAGCCCTCGACGTAGCCGCCGCGGAAGCGGTCCGGGTCGCTGAGGTCGCCGCCCTGGGCGAAGTTGGTCTGCTGCAGCTGTTCGCCCTGGCTGCCGTGGGCGTCGATCATCTGGCCGCAGGAGCGGAACATCAGCTCGGCGAGCTCGATCAGCTCGGGGCGGTCGGTGAGCTGGCCGAGCCGCCACAGCTCGGGCGTGTAGACCACGCCAAAGACGTCGAGGTGCATGTTCTGGACCGAAACCGAGGTCCAGCCGCGGGTCTTCAGGGCGTGGTCGCGCAGGCGGCCGGGCGGCAGGTCGACGTCCCACAGGTAGGTGTAGGTCAGGCAGACCTCGGCGGCGTGGGTGGCGGCGGTGAGCCACTCCGGGTCGCCGGTGGCCTCGTGCAGGGCGAGGAAGGCCTCGAAGGCGGCCCAGGCGCCCTCCTTGTCCTCGCACCGGGCGTCGAGGGTGCCGCCCCAGTAGGGCTCGGCCATGCTGCGGTGCCGCTGCCAGTAGTGCTCGCCGGCGCGGCGCGCGGCTTCCAGATAACGCTGTTCATCAAAGAGCGCGGCGCCCAGGCAGAGCGGCTGGATCAGGAAGGCCTCGGCGGTGGAACGCGGCTGGTCGCTCTCGTCCCAGGCGCGGGCGAGGAAGCGGTCCGCATGCAGCTCGCAGGCGCGGCGCAGGAAGGCCTCCCACTTGCTGGTGTCCGCGCCCTGCTCTCGCCCGACCCGGATGCCGCGGGCGAAGGCCGTCATCGCTTGTCCCTGCGAGACCGGGTCCTGTCGTGACCACTCTCCGGTGCGGCCGTTGAGGGCGAGGCGGAAGCCGCCCGCGTCGAAGGGCGACTCGGCCAGGGCGTCGAGCGTGCGCTGCGCGATCGTCCGCAGCTCCGGCTCGCCGAGGCGGTCGGCCAGCACCTGCAGCGCGTAGCCGGGCGCTTCGGACTGCCCCGCCCAGCCCATCACGTAGAGGTCGCGGTCGTGCGGGTACATGGCGAAGCCAGGCGCCGGGTTGTCGCCGCGCCAACGCGACTTGGCGAAGCCCAGCTTGGCGTGCACGATGTCCTCGACGACGGGCATGCCGGCCGAGGGGAAGGGGCCGTGGAGGGCGATGGCTTCGCGCAGGGCGCGCTGGAAGCCGGTGCCGGCCTGCTCGACGTGGTAGGCCTGGAGCCAGAAGTTCTTTTCGACCGTGCCGCCGGGCGGCACCTGCAAGAACGCGCCCGCAAAATCGGACAGGGTGCCCTGGCCAGACTTCACCTTGCCCCCTTGTCCATTCATGGCAACCGGGCCAGACATGAGGACGAGTTCGGTCCCCTCCTCAACCGCTCGCGCACCCATCGACCACCAGAGATCGTCCCGATCGGAGAAGGGCACGAGACTGGGCAGGCTGTGAAGGGCGAAGCCCTGTCTCCACCACTCGGGATCCGCTGGCCAAGGCTCCCATTCGGCGGCGACAAAGGGAATGGGGAGTCGGTGCTCCTCGACGAGCAGCCGGTCACCGACCTCACCTCGCCACTCGGGAACGAGACCGGGCCACCCTGCCCCCCTCGCGGCCGTTCCGGCTGGGTTTCCGTGGTAGAGGACACCTGGAAGGACGAGGCTTCGAAAATGAGAGGACCTCTCTGGAGGTCGTCGAGCTGCATTGTGATGATCCGTCCGCCACCGAATCGCGAGCACAACCGGCGGGGAGATCGCGTCGCCATGCCAAGTCCACCGCCTGGTTCCATGAAGATGCGGCCGGCCCAGCGACTCCGGCGCGCCCGTTGCGCGGAGGTAGTCTTCGATCTCCCAACTACCCTGCTCCGTCCAGACTTCGAAGCGGGCCACCATCTCATTTTCTCCTGGCTGGAAGTCAACCAGGTGAGCTTTCAGCCAGTCCAACTCCTCTGTCGACTCCTGGACCTGAGCGATGGACCGGACAGGTTGATTGCCGACGGGCCCGAACTCGTCTGCCCAACGTGGTTCAGAGCCATCCAGGTCGCGCTTGATCAAAGACACGCTCTGAGAATCGACAACTGCTCCGAGGCCGAACACCCAGCGACCGGTGACCGTGCACGTGACGTCCACACCCTGTCCGCCCGTGAGGTTCCTGCAGGTGACCGCGAGCAAGTTCGGGCCGTGGACCGTCCTCGCCATGGCTTCGGGTCTACCAAGCTTGTCCAGATATTCCGAACTCCAGCCAGAAGCCCTGACTGCCTCGACTCCGTTCCACCAGATTCGCAGATCCTCGTCGTGGAAGAAGCGGAAACGCCCGACCGCGGGATCGACGAGTTCGACCTCTTCCCAGCGCCGCAACCAGATCCTGTCGCTCCGCCACTCCGTCGCCGGCGCGATCCCGGGTGTCCCCGGAGCGCCGAAGGGGGCCGGCCCTCGCTGCCAACTGGAGTCGTCGAAGCCGGGCTCGGCCCAGCCCTCGCCGGGGTCCTCGAAGGTGTAGCGCCAGACCGCGGCGGCTTCCGGGACCGGGTCCTGCCCGGGACGCGGGTGCGGCGCGGCGATCAGGGAGAGCAACAGGAGCAGGGTTCCGATCATGGCAGCCGAGGCGGCGGGCATCCTACCCTAGGGTTTGGCGGTGCCGCGCCGGCCGAAGGTCTAGAATTTCCATCCCGCCGCGCTTAGCACCTTCGCGAAGCCATGCCTGCGACCTCCGAGATGCCCATCGAGACCCTGTTCCCCCTCGGCCCGGCGGAGACGCCGTGGCGCAAGCTGACCGGCGACTTCGTCTCGACCCTCGAGGTCGACGGCGAGACCGTGCTGAAGGTCGAACCGGAGGCGCTGGCGCTGCTGGCGAAGCAGGCCTTCCACGACTGCTCCCACCTGCTGCGCCCCGGCCACCTGCAGCAGCTGCGCGCGATCGTCGACGACCCCGAGGCCTCGCCCAACGACCGCTTCGTGGCGCTCGACCTGCTCAACAACGCCACCATCTCGGCCCACGGCGTACTGCCGATGTGCCAGGACACCGGCACCGCGATCGTGATGGGCAAGAAGGGGCAGCGGGTGTGGACCCGCGGCGGCGATGAAGGCGCGCTGTCGGAGGGCATCTGCAAGACCTACGCCGAGGACAACCTGCGCTACTCGCAGCTGGCGCCGCTGTCGATGTTCGAGGAGAAGAACACCGGCACCAACCTGCCGGCGCAGATCGACCTGCTGTCGGTGGACGGCGACGAGTACCACTTCCTGTTCATGGCCAAGGGCGGCGGCTCGGCCAACAAGAGCTTCCTGTTCCAGGCGACGCCGGCGGTCCTCAACGAGGAGGCGCTGCTCGCCTTCCTGGACGAGAAGATCAAGACCCTCGGCACCGCGGCCTGCCCGCCCTACCACCTGGCGGTGGTGATCGGCGGCACCTCGGCCGAGCTGAACCTGAAGACGGTCAAGCTGGCGAGCGCGCGCTATCTCGACACCCTGCCCGAGGCGGGCTCGGAGTCCGGCCACGCCTTCCGCGATCGCGAGATGGAGGCCAAGGTGCACGAGATGACCCAGCGCAACGGCATCGGCGCGCAGTTCGGCGGCAAGTACTTCTGCCACGACGTGCGCGTGATCCGGCTGCCGCGGCACGGGGCCTCGATGCCGATCGGGATCGGCGTGTCCTGCTCGGCCGACCGGCAGGTGAAGGGCAAGATCACCGCCGAGGGGGTGTTCCTGGAGCAGCTCGAGACCGACCCGGGGCAGTACCTGCCCGATCTCGGCCGCGAGGGCTGCCCGGCCGAGATGGTGCGCATCGACCTCAACCAGCCGATGGACGCGATCCGCGCCGAGCTGACGAAGCACCCGGTGAAGACCGCGGTCGCGCTGAGCGGGCCGATGATCGTCGCGCGCGACCTGGCCCACGCCAAGCTGCGCGACCGCCTGCGCGAGACCGGCGAGCTACCGGCCTACCTGAAGGACCACCCGGTCTACTACGCCGGGCCGGCGAAGACCCCGGAGGGCTTCGCCTCGGGCAGCTTCGGACCGACCACGGCCGGACGCATGGACTCCTACGTCGACCTGTTCCAGAAGGCCGGCGGCTCGATGGTGATGGTCGCCAAGGGCAACCGCTCGCCCCAGGTCATGGAGGCCTGCAAGGCCAACGGCGGCTTCTACCTCGGCTCGATCGGCGGCGCCGCCGCGCGCCTGGCCCAGGACTGCATCAAGAAGGTCGAGGTGCTCGAGTACGAGGAGCTCGGCATGGAAGCCGTCTGGCGCATCGAGGTGGAGGACTTCCCCGCCTTCATCATCACCGACGACAAGGGCAACGACTTCTTCCTGAGCTAATTAAAGCGAATTGTGAAAATATTCTGCCATGACATACACACCATTATCAAAAGTGTG
>CAZXTO010000094.1:0-11164 GCA_964643675.1 uncultured Planctomycetales bacterium | reverse complement strand
GCCGAGCGCGCAGCCGTGCGCGCGCTCCACGCCCTCGGACAGCGCCGACAGCGTGTTCACCAGCCCCAGCCCGCGGTCGCGGTGGCCGTGCCAGTCGATCCCGGCCGAGTAGCCGTGGTCGACCATGAAGTGCTTCATCCAGGACACCAGGTTGCGGACCGAGCCCGGCGTGCCCGAGCCGACCGTGTCGCACAGGCACACCCGGTCGGCGCCCTCGTCGAGCGCGGCGCCGTACAGCTGCGACAGGATCGCCGGGGTCGAGCGGATCGTGTCCTCGCGCACCTTCGACACCATCACGTCGACGCCCCAGCCCTCGGCGTAGGCGCGGATCGGGCTCGAGCCGATGAAGGCGCACACCTCGATCGGCGCGCCCAGCTCCTGCACCATGTCGACCACCGGCTCGATGTCCGACACCACGGTCCGGCAGGCCACGTTGGGCGTGATGTTCAGCGGCAGCATCTCGCGCGACAGCGCCAGGATGTGGTTGCGCGCGTTCTCGCCCGCCCCCGGCAGCCCGATGTCGGCGGTGTCGATGCCGAGCGCGTCCATCAGGTGGATCAGCTCGATCTTCTTGTCGAGCGGCGGATCCACCACCGACGGGCACTGCAGGCCGTCGCGCAGGGTCTCGTCATCGAGCAGGACCTTGCCCTTCGGCGGCGCCAGGCCGTGGTGGCCGTGCAGCTCCCAGTCGAAGATCAGGTCCTCACGCGCGGTGTGCTTACTCATTGCCCTTCAGGAATTCGTCGATCTCGCGTTCGTCGAGGCGCGGCGGCAGGCCGAGGCCGCCCAGCAGCTCCTCGGCGGCCCAGTCGGCCAGGGTCAGGTCGGTGGCCAGCGCCTTGCCGAGGTCATGGTTCTCGGCCGCGTTCACCATGCCCGACCGGCGCAGCCGGCCCTGGGGGCCGATCATGCGGCGCTTGCCGAACAGGTCGCTGCGGCTCTCGGACACCACCCGCAGGCACTCCAACGCCGAGATGTACGGCTCGCCCTCGACCAGCTCGCTGAACAGCAGGTGGACCACCACCAGCAGGTCATCGGCGCCGAGCTTGTGCTCGCGGCGGAAGCGCTCGATCCGGAACTCGCTGCCACCGGGGGTCGCGCGCAGGCGGCGCCGGATCCAGACCAGGGCGCTGCGCGCGGCCTGGCGCATCTGCCGGTAGCGCGGGCCGACCGCGCCGCCCGGGTCCTCGGCCGGGAACAGGGTCTCGGCCCGGTTCATGCACAGGTTGCGCCACCGGAACAGGTCCCAGAGCAGCTCCTCCTCGTCGCGGTAGGCCCGCGCCTCGGGCTCTTCGGCCGCGACGGTCTCGCCGCCCCAGCCCGGGGCCCAGAACAAGGTCATGGCGGCCGAGGAGGCCGAGATCCAGGTGTCGAGCGGCTCGTGCCCGCGCGGCTGCGGCTGGGCGTGGAGCCACTTCTCCTGGCGCAGCCGACCGTCCGGCCCGAGCGCGGCCAGGGCCTGGGTGCGGCTGAAGCCAGCGTGCCGCAGCAGCGCGATCAGGCCGCCGCCGGTCACCGGGTCGCTGGAGCCGGCCAGCCGGCGGTGGAACAGCAGCGCCAGGACCAGCAATTCGGCGTCTTCCAGGGTGGAGGCGACCGGGTGCTCCCGCAGCGAGGGGAGCTCGCCGAAGAAGCGGTCGCGCAGCTCCTGGACTTGGGCGCGGGTGGTGGCCGCGGCCTCGGTGTCGGACCCGGAGTTGCGCGCCTGGAGCTCTCCGATCTGGTCGCAGAGCTGGAGGAGGCCTTCGAGAGGGGTCATGGACTGCCCATTGTAGGGGGTCGCGAAACCTATAATCCCCGTCCATGGCGAGGGCTCGCAGGCGGGAGCGGAGGCACCAAGTCCTCCTGGCGCTCCGGGATCATCTCGGAAGGGACCCCGGCACGCCCTTCCAGCCCGACGAGACCGCCCACGTGGCCGACATCGCCGACGTCCTGTGGCTGGACTTCAGCCCGGACGAGGCCCGGCACTTGTTCGGCTGCTTCGGCGAGGAGCTGGCCGCCGAGGTGCTGGAGGAGGCGGAGCCGAAGTTCGCGGCCAAGCTGCTGCAGGACGCCGAGCCGACCTACCTGGCCGAGCTGCTGAACCGGATCCCGGCCGACGACGGCGCCGACCTGCTCGAGGAGCTGCCCGACGTGCTCGGGGAGCAGGCCCTGGAGCACGTCGACGCCGAGGACGCCTCCGACCTGCGCCACCTGGGGGCCTACGACCCGGACAGCGCCGGCGGCATGATGACCACCGAGTTCATCGAGACCAAGCCGGAGGAGAAGGTCGGGGACCTGCTCAAGCGCATCAAGCGCGGCGAGGAGGAGGACGCCGAGACCATCGACACCCTCTACGTCACCGGCCCCGGCGGCGAGCTGGCCGGCGTGATCTCGGCCCGGGAGCTGCTCGAGGCGAACATCCACGACTCGATCGGCGAGATCGCCAACCCGGACGTGATCCACGCCCGCGTCGACGAGGATCGCGAGGAGACCGCCCACCGGCTGCTCCACTACAACCTCTCCACGATCCCGGTGCTCGACCCGCGCGGGCTGCTGGTCGGCATCATCACCGCCGACGACGCGCTCGAGGTGCTGGAGGAGGAGGGCTCCGAGGACGTGCTGCTGCTGGCGGGCGCGAGCGGCGCCTCCGAGGCGGCCGAGCCCCTGTGGAAGAAGGTCGTGCACCGGGCGCCCATGCTGCTGGTGACGGTGCTGGCCGGTCTGGTCATGTCGCGGGTGATGAACCACTTCGCCCCCGATCCCGATCCCGAGGACGGCACCTGGATGACGACCCTGTCCTTCATCCCGATGGTGCTGGCGCTGGCCGGCACGATCGGCACCCAGACCTCGGCGGTGATGGTGCGCGGCTTCGCGGTCGGCCAGATCGACACCGGCCGTCGGCTGCCGGTCTTCCTCGGCGAGTTCCAGGTCGGCCTGGCCCTGGGCACCCTGTGCAGCGTGATCGCGGTCCCGGCCGCGGCCGCCTTCACCGGCGACTGGACCATCGGCCTGTCGCTCGGGGTGGCCTTGCTGCTGGCCATGACCTGGGCCGCCACCGCCGCCAGCTCGATCGCGCTCGGCTCCGAGGCCGCCGGCCTCGACCCGGCCCTGGTCTCCGGCCCGGTGATGATGGCCGTCTCCGACCTCTCGGCGGTGCTGCTGTTCTTCGGCGTCTCCCAGCTGCTGCTGGCGAGTTGATGCGGAGGCCGCTGTTGCTGCTCGGCGTGGCGGCCCTGGCCGCGCTGGGCCTGCTGTTCCAACCGGTGCGGGTGGTGGGGCCGTCGATGCTCCCCTCCCTGAAGGAGGGAGAGCTGCGGCTCACCCGTCCCCTGTGGGCCGCCCCGCCCGAGCGCCATGACCTGGTGGTCTTCCGCGAGCCCGACAGCGAACAGGTGGCGGTCAAGCGGATCGCCGGTCTGCCAGGGGAACGGGTCCGGCTGCTCGACGGCGACCTCTTCATCGACGGCGCCCGCTTCCAGCGCGCGGTGAACGGGGCCGACTCCCTGGTGCCGCTGGTCGACGCCGCCGGCGAAGAGATCGCCGCCCAGTTCAACGTCGGCGCCCGGAGCCAGGCGCAGAGCGGCTTCCTGCACGACTCGGGCCGCGCCTTCCTGCGCTCGGTGCCGCTGGACGGCTATCTGCTCGACGGCCAGCTGATCGAGGGGCAGCGCCCGGCCTCCGACCTCGGCCTGGCCGCGGAATTCGAGCTGCTCGAGCCCGGGAGTCTGTTCGAACTCCTTGTGGTGGAGGGAGATGCGACCTTCTCCCTGTCCCTGGGCGAGGGCCGCTGCTCGCTCTGGGAGGGGGATCAGCTGCTCGAGTCGGCCGAGGTCCCCTTCGATCTGCGGAGCGGTCGGCTGTTCCTCGGCAAGGTCGACCAGCTGCTCTATGCCTGCCTCGACGGCCAGCCGCTGTTCGAGCCGGTGCCCTTCACCACCATCGATCCGCCCGATCTGGTCGGCGGGGCGCCCGGCCCGCCCTTCGAGCAGGCCGGCTTCGGCGGCCACCAGGTGCTGCTCCGGCGCATCCGGGTGGGCCGCGACCTGTACCGGGATCCGTCCGGAACCTACGCCTGCTCCAGGGAGTTGCAGCTGACGGAAGACCAGTACTTCCTGCTCGGAGACAACCCTGAAGCCAGCCGAGACTCCCGTCACTACGGTCCGGTCCCCCGGGAGCGGCTGCTGGGAGTCGTGCAAGCCCGGCTCTGGAGTCCCGGACGTGACTGAGCCCACCGCCGACCCCGGGGTGGAGTGGATGCTGGCCTTCCAGGCCGGCGACGACGAGGCCTTCGACCGCATCGTCGAGCACTACTCGGGGCAGGTCTTCGGCCTGCTGCGGCGGCTGCTCGGGCCGGCCGCCACGATCGAGGACCTGGCCCAGGACGCCTTCCTGCGCCTCTACCGCGCCCGGGACCGCTACCAGCCCCGGGGGAAGCTCAGCACCTTCCTCTACCGGATCACCTATAACCTTGCCCTGAACCGACTTAGGGACACGAAGCGGCGCCGCGAGGTGGTCCTCCCCAGCACCCCGGAGGGGGAACGGATCGAGCTCGAGGACGCCAGCACCGAGGCTCCCTGGCAGGATCCGGATCGCCGCAGCTGGGCGGCGCGCATCGAGGAGGCGCTCGAGTGTCTCCCTGAGAACCAACGCACCGCTCTGGTGTTGCAGCACTACGACGGGTTCGACCTGGAGCAGATCGGGGAGGTCCTGGGCATCAGCGCCAAGGCCGTGAAGTCCCTCCTGCACCGGGCGCGGACCAAGCTTCGAGAGATTCTCGCCCCCTACCGAGAAGCGGAACATGACTGACCCCTGGCTCGACGACCTGCTCGACCGCCATCCGGGTGAGCCGGTGCCCGAGGGCTTCGCCCAGAGGCTCCGGGCTCGCATCGAGGCCGAGGAGGCTGACCCCGAACCGGCCCCCGCGCCGGCCGGGGAGCTGCTGCGCCCGGCCTTCGGCAGCTGGCTCGCGCGCGGAGTCGCCGCGGCGCTGCTGCTGGCGGTGGGCTTCTGGCTCGGCCGCGACCAGCCCGCGGTCGATCTGGAACCCGCCGGCCCCGCCGAGGAGGCCCTCACGGCCGAGGGCGGCGAGGTCGATTCCGCGTTCCTGGAGCAGCTCGACCAGCTCTACCAGGACCAGGAGTTGTTGGATTCCTGGGACCTGGTGGCGAACGAGGAGCTCGAGCTGGCCCTGCGTGACGCCACCCTCGGCACCTGGGAGCTGGAGGAAGGCGAGGAATGATGCTCGCCGCGCTGTTCGTGCTGGCCCAGGGCGCGGCGCCGCTGGCGGCCCCGGCGGCGACCGATTCCGGAGTCGAGCTCGGCGTCGACCGGGCCGTCGAGTCGCTGCAGGATCCGGTCGAGCAAGCGCAGACCGAACGGGAGCAGGCGCGCCGGTGGTGGGAGCAGCTCAGCGAGGAGCAACGCCAGCACTACCGCCGTCGCCACGAGGAGCTGCAGCAGCTCAGCGAGGAGGAGCGCGAGGAGCTGCGCCGCCGCGGCGAGGCGGTGGAGCGGAGCCGGCGCCGGGCCTGGACCGAGCTGCCGGTCGAGGAGCAGGAGCGCCTGAGCGCCTTGCCCGAAGCCGAGCGCAGCGCCGGCCTCGACCGCCTGGTGGAGGAGCGGTTCCGGCGCCGCCAACGCGAGATCGAGGCCCGCTTCGGCACCGACATGCCCGGCGGCCCCGGCCCGGGCGACATGCGCGGCCGCCCGCTGCACGAGCGCCTGGACGCCTCGAGTCGCTGGATGGAGAAGCTCCACGGCAAGGACCTGCAGGCCGAGCTCGAGAAGCTGCACCAGCAGGGTTGGATTGGGGACAAGGCCGCCGAGTGGTTGCGGACCGCCCCGATGGCCGAGCAGGCCGCCGCGATGCTGGACGCCCGCAAGTGGCGCGGTCTGGCCCACGCGCGCGAGAAGGGCCACTTCAGCGAGTGGCGGCTCGATGAGCACGAGCAGCGCATGCTGGCCGAGATGCCCTCGCGCGACTCCCTGATCGCGATGAAGGAGCTGCAGCGCGGCCTGCCCAAGGAGGAGGTCTTCGCGCCGCGCGGTCCCGGCGGCTTCGGCCCCTTCCCCGGGGACCGACGCGGCCGCGGGCGGCGCTTCGGTGGCGAGCGTCCCGAGCGCGGTGACCGCCCGGATCGGCCGAATGGCCCGGGCGGCCTCGAGGGCCGGTCGGGGCAGGATGGCCCGATGTCTCCCGATGGCCGGCGCCGGCCCAGCCGCCGGGGTGGCGGCGAAGAGGGCCTGGGGCCGCTCGGTCCCGACCGCCTGGAGGGCGGCGCCGAGGGCGGCGTCGAGCGCGGAGAACGCGGCCGGCCGCCGCGCAATGGCTCCGGCAGCGGTCGCCCGCCGCGGCGGGAAGGCCCGCCGCGCCGACAGGGCGGCTGAGGCCAGGGGCGCCCTGGAGCGCGGCCTCCGGCCTTTTCCTGCCACGTCGCAGGCATTCCTGGCGTCGGGCCTGCGGATCGGCTGTCATAATTGCCGGTTCCCATCATGAAGGCATCCCGCGCAATTCTCGTTGGCTGGGCCCTCGGCGTCTTCGAGTCCGGCCTGGTCCTGTCCAGCATCCTCCACTATTCCTCCGGGCCGTGGTTCGTGGCGATGGCCATCCTGGCCCCCATGTTGGTCTACGGATGGGGTTGCTGGGTCCTCTCGAAGTTGCCTGGCTCCGACCGCTACCCCTGGGAGACGATCCTCTTCCTGGGTGCTCTGGTCATGGTCCACCTGCGCCGGCACCTGTACGTCGGCACCCACGGCCTGATGGCGCAGTTCGTGGCGAACCCCTCCGACGACATGAAGCGCGGCTTCGGTCTGGTGGCGCTGTCCGCCCTCGGCGGCATGCTGCTGTGGCAGATGCTGCGTGACCCGGAGCGGCGCAGCCGGGCCTTGGACCTGCTGAACACCGTGATCGGCCTCTACCTGGTGGCGCGGTTGCGGCACTTCAGCAGCAACGGACCGCAGGATCCGCGGCAGTGGGCGGATTTGACCGGCGCGCCCTTCGCGATCGGCAGCGACTGGGGCTGGATCGTGGCCGCCTTGGTCCTGGTGGCCTGGATCTGGGTCGTGCCGCCGCGCCTGTTCCGCCCGAGCGCCTGGGTGCCGCGGCTGAGCCTGGCGGCGGTGCTGCTGCCGGTGCTGTCCTTGGGCTACCTGTGGACCACGATCGAGAAGGAGCCGGTGATCCCGTCGGTCACCGAGATCGAGGAGGTCGCCACCGGGCCGAACGTGGTGCTCGTGACCTGGGACACGGTGCGGGCCGACACCCTGCCGGTGTACGGCGGCGGTGGCCTGGACACGCCCCACCTGGACCGGCTGGCCGGCGAGGGCGTGACCGTCGACCGCTACCACACCATCGCGCCGATCACCGCGCCCGCCCACAACTCGATGCTGACCGGCATGTACCCGCCCAGCCACGGTCTGCGCGCCAACGGCAAGGCGGTCAACCCGGTCGTGCCGCGGATGCCGGAGCTGTTCCGTCAACAGGGCTACGCCACCGGCGCCTTCGTGTCGGCGCTGCCCGTGAAGCGGCAGTACGGCTTCTCGCTCGGCTTCGAGATCTTCGACGACCGGGCCAAGATCTCGCCGGTGCTCCCGCTGGTGCACTTCGGCGGCTTCCTGATCCGGACGGTCGCGGTCTTCGACCGCTTCCTGCCGGGCGGCCTGGACTTCCTGGCCGCCACCACCGCCGGCGACGTGACGACCGATCGCGCCATCGATTGGGTGAAGGAGCAGGAGCGGCCGATCTTCAGCTGGGTGCACCTGTTCGACGCCCACGACCCGCGCGACACGACCGGGCCCTACGCCGAGTTCGTCGAGCGAGTGCGGGCGCGCGAGGCCGAGGGGCCGCAGGCGGTCAACCCCGAGTGCCAGGAGAGCCTGGTGCTGCAGCGAGCCGAGATCGAGTTCCTCGACCACCAGCTCGGCCGCCTGCTGGAGGCGCTCGAGGAGAAGGACCCGGGGCTGTCGAACACGATCGTCGCGCTGGTCGCCGACCACGGCGAGTGCTTCGGCGAGGGCCACGACGAGCCCGAGTTCTTCGGCGAGGGCGGCATCAAGGTGCTGCACACCCCGAGCCTGTACGAGGCCACCCAGCACGTGGCCTGCGTGATCAAGCCGCAGGACGGGGTGCAGGGCTTCCTGCCCGGCGGCTCGCGGGTCAGCGACGAGGCCGCCTCGCACCTCGACCTGATGCCCACCCTGATGCAGATGGCTGGCCTCGAGGCCGCGGTTCCGGCAGGCCTGCAGGGCCGCACCCTGCTGCCCCTCCTGCAGGGCGGCGTCCGCGAGCAGCGCGGCCTGTACCTGGAGGCCTACGGCGAGACCAACCTCGACGGCCGGCTCCAGGGTTGGATCGCCGACGGCTGGAAGTACGTGCGCACCGAGAGCGGCAGCCGCGAATTCCTCTACAGCCTGGAAGACGGCGACGCCCGCGACTACTCCAGCGAAGACCCCGCCCGCGTGGTGGAGATGCGCAAGGCCCTAGAGAAGGCCATCGCCGACATGCCCCTCGCCGAGGTGATGGAATCCGACGGCAACGACGCCGGCGCCCTGGCCGAGCTGGGCTACGTGGACGAGGGGTAGAAAACCGGTGTCAGGCTCATTCGTAAGATAATGTGGATAACGCCGCAGCCCGAGTTTCGAGCTGCGGCGTTTTCCACACTATCTTACGAATGAGCCTGACACCGTCGGGGTCACGGCCTCACGATCATCGTCTCCACCAGCGAGTGCAGGTAGAGACCGGTCGCGCCGGCGGTGTCATCGCAGACCGCCTGCACGTGGATCGGGTTGTTGTACAACGCCGGGTTGTTCGGGATGTTGCCGGTGACGCTGGCGGCGCCAGCGGCGTTCAGGTTGCCGGTGGCCAGCAGCTTGGCGTTGGCGATCTCGAGGGTGCCGTAGACACCGATCGAGGTCGAACCCAGCGACAGGCCGTAGAACAGGCCGTAGGCGGCGCCCGGCGTGCCGGTCACGGTCACGGTGTTGGACGTGCCCGCTTGCGGCTCCAGGTCGGCGGCGGTGGCCAGGCACAGCAGCCGCAGACCAGCGTCATAGACCTTGGCGACACCGGAACCCCACTCGAGGTCCTTGCCCACCGGACCCTTGTCCAGCGCGTTCTCCTGCAGCGCCTGCGACACCTGCCGCGGCAGCGCGTTCGGGTTGGCCGAGATCAGCAGCGCGTAGGCGCCACCGATGTGCGGCGTGGCGCACGAGGTGCCGCTGAAGGTGCTGTGACCGCCGCCATCGGAGGTGGTGTAGCAGCCGTCGGTGTAACCGGCGATGTCGGGCTTGAGCAGACCAGGCTGCGGCAGGCCCCAACCGCCAGCGGGGTAGTCCCACATGGCCGGGTCGTTCACGTGCGGGAAGGCCGGATCGTAGATCGTGATGTCTTCCCACGCCGACGGGCCGCGGCCGCTCGGGGTGTAGTAGGCGTCGTTGCCGACGCTGATGCCGCAGCAACCCATCACCGCGCCGAGGCCGCCGTCGACCTGCTGCGGGTGACGCCACGGGCCGGGGACGTTACCCGGGGCCGAGATGTTGAACGGGATCGGGTAGCTCGAGAGCCCGCCCTGGTTGCCGATCGAGTTGGCGTGGATCTGGCCGGCGGCCAGGATCGTCTCGCTCACCGCGCGGTGGGTGAAGTAGTCCGGACGCGGCGAGAAGGGCCACTTGTAGGAGTAGGAGGACGACGAGCAATCGACGCCGACCGACATGCCCCACTGCTGGGCGCCCCAGTGATCGGACTCGCTGCCGAGCTGGGCCACCGCGAGCCAGGCGCCCGGCGCCATACCGGTCAGGCGCACGCCGCTACCGCCGTCGCCGACCATGATGCCGGCCGTGTTGGTGCCGTGGCCGCCGCCGCTCGGGTTGTTGTTGTTGCTGCCGAAGTTCCAGCCCCAGTAGTCGTCGATGTAACCGTTGTTGTCGTTGTCGATGCCGTCGACCGGGTCCAGCGGGTTGGTCCAGATGCGGTTGGCCAGGTCAGGGTGGTTGCGGTCGGTGCCGGAGTCGATGTTCAGCAGCACCACGCCGCTGCCGTCGACGCCGATGTTCCACAGGTCCGGCGCCTGGTGCTTGACCAGGTTCGGCTCGGGGCTCGGCGGCGGGGGCGGCGGGAAGGTGTCGGCGAGCTCGACCATGTCGATGCCGAAGCCGTCGGTGGTGGCCGAGTAGTTGTCGTACCAGCTCCACCGGATCATGAAGTTCGACACGTAGCTCAGGCCGAGCGGGTCGAGGTCATGCGTCTTCAGCAGGTAGGCGCCGTTGCTGCCGGTCAGGTCGGCGACCTTGGTCCAGGTCACGCCGCCGTCGTCGGAGGCCTCGAGGATGTCGGAGCCCAGGTTGAACTCATCGTTCATGTCCTGGAAGGCGTAGCGCAGCTGGGCGGTGGTCGCCGCGCTCAGGTCCACGGTCAGGGTCATCCACGCGGTGCCGTAGGTCCCGTTCGTGGTGCTGTCCATGACGACGTGGTAGTTGCCCTGGTAGGGGCTGTGCAGGGTGGTCACCTGGATGCGACCGGTCGAGGTGGTGCCGGTGGTCCACTCGGGGTCGAAGCCGCCGGACTCGAAGTCCTCGCTGTAGTAGGTGATCGCGCGGCTGCCGCCCGGCTTGGCCGGCGCGGCGGCGTTCTGGATCATCGCCGCCAGCGGCAGGTCCTGGACCTCGTTCGGGTCGCGGTCCGGGTCGTAGCTGATCTTGGCCAGGCCAGGCACCTGAGCGAGCTGCTCGATGGCGTAGGCGTCGGCCGAGAACTGCACGCCGTTGACGATCCACAGCGGGTGGATGCGGGAGACGTGCTCCTGGGCCTCGAGCACCGCGAGCAGGTCGCGCAGCTGCGCCTGCGACTGGTCGGCGTAGGCGCGCAGCTCGTTCATCACGAAGCGCTGGCGATCGCCGCGCGGCAGGTTCTCGACGCGCCCCTCGAAGTCGGCGTAGCCCATGCGCTCGTTCATCAGCGCATAGACCCGGTGCTGTTCGTGGGGCGCCACGGCGATGACCTGGCGCAGTTCCGGTGTGAGGACCTCGGGCTGGGGAGCCGCTTGAGGCAGGAAGAGAGGGAGAGCGAGGACGGTCGCAAGCATGGGCTGGGTCCAACTGAGGAAATGGGGGGACGATCCATGCTAAGGGGTGGCCGCGACAGGGTGTCAGGCTCATTCGTAAGATTTTGTGGATAAGTCCAGGGGCC
>CAZXTO010000093.1:0-11257 GCA_964643675.1 uncultured Planctomycetales bacterium | reverse complement strand
CCGGCCCCGCGGCGATCGACGGCCCCGGCCTGGAGCGCCGGCTCCTACGCCCGGAGCGCGCCGCCCGCGCCCGCGGCGCTACCCCGATCCTGGCCGGCTTCCCGGCCACCATCCGCGGCCAGCTGCTGTTCTGCGACGCCGACAACCTCAACACCGACGGCATCTACCCGGGCAAGTACACCTACCGCGAGGACCTGAGCCGCGAGGAGATGGCGGCGGTGGCGATGGAGAACTACGACGCCCGCTTCCAGGAGCTGGCCGAGGACGGCGACCTGCTCGTCGGCGGGGCGAACTTCGGCACCGGCTCCTCGCGCGAGCAGGCCGCCACCGCGCTGCAGTACCGCGGCATCCAGCTCGTGGTGGCCGCCTCCTTCTCCGCCACCTACAAGCGGAACGCCTTCAACAACGGCTACCTGCTGGTGGATTGCCCGGAGCTGGTGGCCTGGCTACGCGAGCAGCAGCTCGGCGACGCCCCCACCCTGCGCACCGGCCTCGAGGCGGAGTTCGACTTCGCCGCCGGCGAGCTGCGGGTCGGCGGGCAGCGCTTCGCCTTCCCCCCGCTGGGGCCGACCGCGCAGGAGCTGGTCATCGCCGGCGGGCTCGAGAACCTGGTCCGCCAGCGCCTCGGCGGCTGAGCCCCGACCCGACGAAGGACGACGCCGCCCCGGAGGCTCCGGGGCGGCGTCTTCACCCAAAGGGCTGACGAAGGGGGGGCTCGCTACTGGACCACCCCGGCCACGACGGCCGGCGGGTCGGTCACGGTCGGCTTGGCGATGGTCGCCGGGTTCACGAAGTCGGAGCCATCCGGCAGTTCGAGCAGGCCGGCTCCGGTGAGGTTCAGGGTCGTGCTGCCGCCGGAGTCTTCCGCCAGGTGCAGCTCGGTGTCGATCGCGCGGATCACGTACTCGGTTCCGGTCGGCCCCATGGCGGTGCCGTCCTTCAGCGAGAAGCGCGGCGTCCAGTGGTCGGGCTCGCCGTCACCGTTGACGTCGATCGGGTCGTGCGGGATGCCCCACAGGTCGCCGTGGCCGTTGTACTCCAGCTGGACGAGCTTGCCGTCGTAGGTGGTGTCGTCGTTGGCGTCGTTGGCCGTGGCGTGGGTGTAGGAGAACACCAACGGCGGGTCGAAGGTCACCGGGTTGCTCAGCGAGTCGAGCAGCGAGGTGGTCTTGTTCCAGTCGTTGGGGCCGGTCTCGTAGACGTAGAACACGTCGGTGTTCCAGGCGTCCCACGGGTTCGAGAGGCTGCCGTAGGTGTTCGGGTGGGCCGGGAGCAAGGGCCCGGAGCGCATGCCCCAGGTGTAGGGGCCGGTCTGCGGTTCGGCGCCATCCACCAGCCCGACCCTGGTCAGCGGCGTGCCGTTGCCGGTCGCGTCGAGGTAGAGGGCCAGGTCGGCTTGATGGAACTCGTAGATGTGCGGCGAGGAGATCGAGCCCTCGCTCAGCCAGACGTCGCCGTTCTCGGCCTCGGCCTCGGTGATGTCGGCCCGCAGGCACTCGATCATGCCGTACAGGGTCGCCTCGGTGACGCTGCTCGGGAACAGGTCCTCGCTGTCACCGTGGACGAATTCCTCCTTCCAGTAGGTCAGGGTGAGGTCGCCGTAGACGTAGTTGATCGAGCCGCCGAGGCTGTCGGACCACAGGTGCAGCCAGTCGCCGGTCTGCAGCACGATCAGCTCAGGGGTTTCCAGCTCGACCCACTCGTGGTTGTCCCAATCCCAGGTGTGGGTCTTGGTCCAGGTCCCACCGGTGTGCTCGTAGATGACCTTGAACTCGGAGTGGGTGTAGGTCTGCTGGTCGAATTCCCAGTAGCGGAACTCGTCCCCGTCGACGTCGGCCAAGGCCACCGTGTTCTTGGTGTTCTTGATCAGGCGGCCCGGAGCCTGGACCACGGTGTAGGCGATCGGGTCGCCCTGTCCGGGAGGTCCGAACTGCTCCTTGTAGACGGTGTCGCCGTTGCTGATCGAGACGTGATCCGGGACCCACAGGCCCCAGTAGCCGACCCAGCCGAAGTCACCGCTCTCGGTGCGGATGCCGAAGCCGGAGTTGCGCTCGACGTTGTTGCCGATGTTGTCGCCGTCGGCGTCGTAGAGGTTGTAGCGCCAGGTGCTGCGGATGTATTCATCCCGGTGGTAGAGGACCGCGTCCTCCCCCACCATCTGCCGCAGGAAGTGGGTGTCGTCGAAGGCGATCAGGTACTCCTCGGAGAGGATGCCGGTGTCGCCCATGCCGAAGTTCTCACGGTACTGGTTCTTGACCCGCGCCACGCCGGTGGACTGGTCGTTGGTCATGTTGACGTGGACCTGGATGACCTCGGAGAACTCGCCCGGATCGTGGGTCTGGTTGAGGCCCTTGCCGCCTTCCTCGTAGAAGCTGAAGCCGATGTAGCCGCTGGCGGCGTTCTCGGTCCGCAGCACGCCCTTGAAGAAGGTCGGGCTGGACAGGGTCTCCCGCATGGCGAAGTTCATGCTGAACTTGCCGAAGGGGTTCTCGTCGGTCGGCTCCTCGACGACCCGCGCGGTGGCGTAGATCAGGCCCGAGAAGAAGTCCTCCTCGTTCGGGATCCACAGCCGCACGTTCATCGGCGAGGTGTTGTCCTCGCGCGTGCTGCGCACGGTCCAGTCCTCGAACTCCTGGGTGGTGCCGGAGGATTGGCCGGAGGAAGAGCCGCCGCTCTCGCCGCCCTTCTCGATCTGGCTGACGTCGATGAGCGCCCGGTAGGCGCCCTCGTTCACCATCTCGTCGGCGGCGGTCTGGCCGGTCATGGCCAGGATCTCATTGATCAGGTTGAGCGGCTCGATCGAGCGGTCCCAGACGAACTCGAAGGATTCATCGGTGAAGTAGTCGGAGTCGGCCGGGAAGCTCCCGGTGCCGGCGCCAGGACCAATGGTGGAGCCGCCGCCCGAGGAGCCGCTGGTGGTGACCACCGACATGCTGTCGGGCAGGCTGAGGCCGGTCACGGACCCGTTGGAAGAGGAGGAGCTGCCGCCGCCGCCGCCACAGGCGACGAGCATCAAGGCAGACAAGCCGGAGAGAGAAAATGTCAGGATCGGACGCATGATGAGGCTTCCCTTGCGGGAGTCGGGTTAGCCCAGGACTGCCTCTGGGGGGTGGCAGAGCCCGAGGGTGAATCGCGCTTCTATCGGCGTTCCCCGGAAGCCTCTAAAACAAAATTCCTAACTTTCCATACTCCTAGATTTTTCGAGAAAATTGGCCCTAAAGGCCGTGTTCCAGAGCGCGACTGCGGCTCTTCCCAGCCCGTTTCGCGCGGTACAAGGCGGCGTCCGCCAGCTGCACCAGATCTTCGAAGCGGCGCAGCTCCCCCGGGCGCGAGGAGGCCAGACCGACCGAGACCCCGGGCTGCGGATGCACCGAGGGGGCCAGCCGCCGGAGCAGCTCCTCCCCCGCCTGCCGGATCCGCTCGACCAGCACCAGGCCGCCGCTGCCGTCGGTGTGCGGCATCAGGATCACGAACTCGTCGCCGCCCAGTCGGGCCACCACATCGGATTCGCGGGCGGCGGAGGAGAGCACCGAAGAGAAGGAGGACAGCACCCGGTCGCCGAAGGAGTGACCGAGCTGGTCGTTGAGGGCCTTGAAGTGGTCGAGGTCCAACATGGCCAGCGCCAAGGGGATGCCGTAGCGCTGGGCGCGCCGGAACTCGACCTGGGCGAAGCGCTCGAAGGCGCGCCGGTTGAGCACCCCGGTGAGCGGGTCCCGCAACGAGACCTCCTCCATCCTGCGCCAGGCGGCGGAGGCGGAGTCCTGCCGCAGCCGACGCTGGACCGACTCCCGGATCGCCTGTCCGAGGGCCTCGCCCGAGGTCTCGCGCAGGTCGAAGACCGGCACCTCACGCGCCTGGGCCACCAGCCGCTCGACCAGCTCCGGGTCGCGGTGCTCGTGCTCCTCAGCGCCGATCAGCAGCACGTCGGTCTCACCGCGCGACGCGACCTCGGCCGCCTCGACCGGGTCCGCCACCACCCGCAGGATGCAACGCACGTCAGCGCTGTGCAGCTCGTCGAGCAGGCGGGCCGACTGCCAGGGCTGGGCGCAGGTCAGCAGGACCCGCACCAGCACCTCGCGGTGGTCGCCGGCCTTGCCGGCCTCGCCGGCGCCGAACTTCACGTTGCGGAACATCTCGGTCAGCCGGCGGGCGCCGCGACGGGCGCCGATCAGGCCGCGGCCCAAGCCGGGCGGCAGCTCGCGCAGGTCTTGGTCCGTCAGGCCGGCGAGCCAGCGCAGGGAGTCGACCGGCGCCTCGAGCTCGGCGAGGGTCGAGCCCAGCAGGTCGAGCAACAGGTTGGTGCGCTGGCGGTCGGCCTCGGCGCCGACCTCTTCCAGGTCGGCGGTCAGGTCGAGGAACTGCACGACCAGGAAGGGCTCTCCCCAAGGTCCGCCGCTCATCGGCGAGACCCGCATACGCAGGGTCCGTTCGCCGCCGCCCGCCTGCGGGAAGCGGCGCTTGCCGGACCAGGTGCGGCCGGCGCGCAGCTCGTCCCACAGGCCGTCGATCAGGCCGAGGTCTTCGGCCCGGTAGGTCAGGATCTGGCTCAGGGTCTGAGGCTCGGGCAAGCCGTGCTGGCTGGCCCAGGACCGGAAGGCGGCGTTGGTGCTGCGCACCTTGCCGTCCCACTCGGCCAGGAAGGCCGGATCGACCCACTCCTGGAGCAGGCGCTCGACCACGTCGGCAGCCGCGGCGGAGTCGGAGTCGGAGGGACACGAAGGGTGAGGGAGGATGCTCATAATCGGAGCCAGAGAGGGGAAGGCTGGCAACAGGTCGCGACAGGCGAAGCGGGTTCTACCCGCACCGCCTGACCGGGTTACAAAGCTTCGTCAGCTGTCGAAGCGCAGCCCCTTCACCAGGGGCTCGTAGGTCATGAAGTCGGCGTGGTGCACGACGTACGCTTCGGCCGTGCGCTTGATCAGGTTTCCTTCGCCGGCGTGCGCCGCGATGATGTGGCAGACGGCGTCGGGAACGCCGCACTCCTGGGCCAACGCGACCCCGGTGAAGGGGTGACGCAAATATTGCCCGCGGCGCGACTGCACGCACTTGCCGTCGACCTTCTCGTACTCCATCAGCTTGCCGACGTCGGCGAGGATGGCGCCGGCGATCAGGGTGTCGCGGTCGATCGGCATGCCCTTGCCCATGAACTCGTCGATCTTCACCGCCGAGGCCAGGGCCAGGTGCACGACCAGCCGCTTGTGGGCCAGGAAGGTCACCCGGCAATCCGGCACGTGCAGGGTGAAGGGGATCTCCAACAAGTCCTGAGGCTCGAGCGGACTCCGCTCAAAAGCCAGACACCATGTATCCAGCACCTTCTCCCGCAGTTCCAGGTCTTCGACCCATTCGATCTCGGGCCAAACTTCCAAAACTCGTTCGCGCGTCGCCATGATCGGGGAGTCTAGCGTCCCCCGGGCGCGATCTCCTCCCCTTCCGCCGCCGCTCAGAGCTTGCGGTAGAGCAGCTCGACCTCGGGGTCGATCACCGGGCTGCGAAAGCCCGCGCCGACCGGGATCACGGTGCGCTCCTCTTCGATGCGGAAGCGCTCGTCGCGCGGCGCGCCGTCGGCGTCGGTCCAGCGCAACCGCAACCAGAACCGGTACAAGCCCTGTTCCTGGACCTGCACCACGGTGAGCGCGTCGGAGCTCCAGCTCAGCTCCAGCTCCGGGCAGCCGGGCCGGTCCAGCCACTGCTCGAAGAACCAGTCCAGGGAGCGGCCGGCGGCGCCCTCCAGGGCCACCACCAGGTCGGTGGTGGCGAGGGCCTCGCCGAGGTTGTCCTGGTAGTAATCGGCCAGGCCGCCGAAGAAGGCTTCGTCGCCGATCTCGGTTCGCAGCATGTGCAACACCCAGGCACCCTTCTGGTAGGTGTTGATCGCCGAGCTGCCGAAGAAGTCGTCGGGCTTGCCGAAATCGCGCCAGCGGATCGGGCGGTTGCGACCGGCCCTCGAGCGCAGCCAGGCGCGCCGGATGGCCTCCATCTCGCGCTGCAGGGGCGGGCCGCCGCTGGCCTCGTGCAACCAGGGGCCGAAGTAGGAGGCGAAGCCCTCGGACAGCCAGGCGTCCCACCACTCGGCGTAGCCGGCGGCGTCGCCGAACCACATGTGGGCGAACTCGTGGGCCAGGGTCGAGACCCCGGAGCCGCGGCCGTCGAACAGCGACTCCATGATCCAGGTGTTGCCGGCGTTCTCCATGCCGCCCCAGCGGGTCGGCACCTGCACCACGCAGTACTTGGAGTAGGCGTAGGGGCCGAAGGTCCGCTCCATCTGCTCCATCCAGGCAGCGTGGAACTTCAGGCCGCGCCGCGCCCGGGCCAGGTCCTTGCGCCACACCAGGTGCGGGCTCAGGCGCTCGTCCCCGGCCTCCTGGATCCGGGAGTAGGGACCGATGGCGAAGGCCAGCTGGTAGGTCGGCAGGTCGGAGCGGGTGACGCCGCCGCTCAAGCTCCAGCCCTCGGCAGGTTCCGGCGCCGGGCACGGGCAGCTCGGGGCGGGCCCCGCTTCGCGCGGCCCCCACTCCCCGGAGCCGATGGTCTCGAGCCGCCCGGGGTGCTCGAGCAGGAGCTCGAAGCGGGCGCGGTCCGAGGGGTGATCCTCACAGGGCAGCCAGCCGCGGGCGCGGGCGCTGAAGTGGTCGGTGAAGACCACCGCCTCGCCGTAGCGGTTGTCCCGCCGGTAGAGCCCGTCGGGCGGCGAGCCGGAGAAGGTGGCGTGCAGGGCGAAGGTCTCACCGGCCGGAAGCTCGCGCCCCAGCTCGACCCGCAGCAGGCCGCCCTCCGGGTCCTCCGCGCCGTCGGCGCCGAGGCGCTGCCAGGCGAGCTCGCGACCGGCGGCGTCGTGGAAGGCGAGCTGCCAGCGCCGACCGGCCACCGAGTGGAAGCGCACCGCCTCCAGCGGCTGCTCCGCGCGCACCTGGTAACGGCAGGAGCCGCTCATGCCTTCGCCGTCGGGGTCGGCCTTCAGGTGGATGCGGTAGGAGAGCAGGTCCTGCTCCGGGAACCCGGCGTGCTCGGCCGGTCCCTGGGCGGGCGCGGCGGCGAGGAGGAGCAGGCTAACCAGCATCGTCGACGTATCCGAGGGCGGCCAGCTCCGCGCTGTCCTCCTCGCTCATCTCCCGTTCGGAGACCTCGACGCGAGGCATCTCAGCGGCGGTGGCCTGCAAAAGCTTACGAAGTTGCTCCGATCGCGTGGAGCTTTCCAGGGGCAGCTCGGTCTCCCCGTCGGCGTCGATCCGGAACAGGCGCGCGGCGGCGGGGTCCCCCACGGGGTAGAACAGCTTCCACCCCGGCACCCGGATCCCGAGCAGGCGTTCGTCGCGCCGCTCGCCGCCGCGCTGGACGCTGCGCAGCCGCTCCTGCCAGGCCTCGAGGTAGAAGCCCTCGGCGAACAGGCTCCGGGCGGCGGCCGCCTCGCCCCGCGCCAGCGGCAGCAGGTCGACGCCCTGATGCCCCTCCGGGGCTTCCAGGCCCGCCAGCCCGGCCAGGGTGGCGGCGACGTCGATCTGATAGACCGGCTCCGTCACGCGGCGCCCGCCCTCGCGTCCGCCCGGCAGGTGCAGCAGCGCCGGGATGTGCTGGGTGGCGTCCATCAGGCTGGAGGTGTGGTTGTTGCGGTAGCCGCCCTCGCCGAAGCACTGGCCGTGGTCGGCGGTGAGCAGCAGGGCGGTGCGGGCCAGGCCGGGGTCGCGCGCTTCCAGTTGCCCGATCAGCTCGCCGAGCATCGCGTCGAGCTCCATGATCTCCGCCCGGTAGAGGATCAGGTTCTCCCCGCAGGCCTCCGGGTCGGCCGCCGGCGCGGCGGCCGCTGCCAGCTCCTCGGCGCGCTCCGTCAGGGCCGCGCCGGGGTCGTGCGGACCGTGGGCGTCGAAGAAGTGCAGCCACAGGAAGCAGGGGCGATCGGTCCGCTCCAGGTAGGCCTGCGCCCGCTCCAGCACCTCGCCGCCCTCCAACTGGGCGTCGCGGTGGTGGGCGACCCGCTCGCGCAGCCAGCGCACCAGGGCGACCTCGCGCGGGGCGATGTCGGTGAGGGCGCGCAGGCGGTCGTTGCGCAAGCGGTCGTCGTAGACCCGGAAGCCGCGCGCGAAGCCGTTCTTGGCCCGCAGCGGCGGCGCGGAGACGAAGGCGGCGGTGTCGTAACCGGCGGCGCGGAAGCCCTCGGCCAGCAGCGGCACCTCGTCGGCGATGACGGTGGTCCCCATCGACCGCAGGCCGTGGCTGGGCGGAACCCGGCCGCTCAGCAGGCTGGCGTGGGTCGGCCCGGTGATCGGCGCCACCGCCACCATCTCCTCGTAGACCACCGACCGCGCGGCGAGGCGATCCAGCTCCGGGGTCTCGAGGCCGGCGCCGCCGTAGACCGGCAAGACGTCGGCGCGCACCGTGTCCCAGGTGATCAGGATCACGTCGGGACCGGCGGGCGCCTCGCCGCCCGGCGCGGGCAGCAGCTCCGGGTCACGGTCGCTGAGCAGCCACCAGGCGCAGGCCGGCGCGGCCAGCAGCAGGGCGATGCCCGCCACCGGAGCGAGCACCCTCCCGCCCCAGGGGCGCCAGAGCGAGACCAGCAGGGCGAGCGACGAGCCGAGCAGGGGCCAGCTGAGCGGCTCGGCCAAGGCGCGCCCGCTGCGGGCGGCGCCGGCCCAGGCCAACGCCACGGCGACCAGCGCCAGCAAGGCCAGCGGCAGCCAAGCCAGCTTGGGCGGTCGCAGGATCACCCCGAGCAGCCCGCCCAGCAGGGCGCCGATCAGGGGATTGAAGCCGAGCGGCACCAGCACCAACAAGGCCCGGCGCAGCGGCTCCTCGAGTCCGCTCCACCGCAAGGGCAGGGCCAGCGCCAGCTCGAAGGCGGCCAGCGCCAGGCCGGCGCGGAGACCCGCCTCCGCTCCTCTCCGGAATCCCAGGGCCACCGAATCAGCCAGCGGGGGTCATGCCCGCGCCGCAGCGCTCGAGCAGCTTGGCGACCAGCTTCTCGATGCCGGCAGCGACCTCGGAGAGGCGCGAGTCCAGCATGTAGGCCGGAGTGCTGAGCACGTTGCGCCCCTCATCGACGTGGATCTCGCCGGCCGGACACACGACGTGCTTGGCGCCCATCTTCTCGAGCGCCTCGGCGGTGCCGGCGTCGCTGCCGATGGTCAGCTCGACCTGCGGCGCGAACTCCTGGAACACCGCCGCGCACACCGCCGGCGCGATGCAGATCACGCCCAGCGGCTTGCCGGCCTCGGCGGTGGCGCGGATCAAGCGCGCCACGTCCGGCTGGACCGCGCAGGCCGGGCCGTTGACGGCGAAGTCGGACAGGTTCTTGGCCGCGCCGTAGCCGCCCGGGAAGATCAGGGCCTCGAAGTCGTCGACCGTGACCTCGGCGGCGCTGCGGATGGCGCCGCGCGCGATCCGCGCCGACTCCTCCAGCACGTTGCGGCCCTGGCCCTCGGCGACCTCGCCGCTGCGATGATCGACCACGTGCATCTGGTCGACGTCCGGCGCGAAGCAGACCGCCTCGGCGCCGGCGCGGTCCAGCGCCAGCAAGGTGATCACGGATTCGTGGATCTCGGCTCCGTCGAGGAAGCCGCACCCGGAGAGACAGACACCGACACGCACCATGGATTCATCCCGTAGCAGAGGATCAGCGATCCGGCGTGGCCCGGCGGACGACGGCGTCGGCCGCCAGACGAGCCTGGCAAGCCAGCCGTTGCCCAGAGGGGCAGCCGTAGGTCCGCAGTGTAAGCCCTTCCAGGGCCTCAGGCTCCTGCAGGCCCTCCCCACCCTCGACCAGACACACCCCGCACTTCGCGCTCTGGCAGCCGAAGGGCAGCGCGAGGCCGCCGTCGAGCGCCGCCTCGAGCACGGTCTGGCCCACCCGCGCGGGCACGCTGCCCTCGCCCTCGAGGGTCAGCTGGACCTGAGGTCCGCTCACGGCTGGACTCCGAGCCGACCGCGCTCCTCGAAGCGATCGCGGAAGCGCTGCACCTGGACCACGTACTCCCACGAGGAGGGCTTGCGGGCTCGGAGCTGGGTGAGCCAGGCCTGGTCGCCGCCGGCGGCTTCGATGCGCCGGGCCACGGCGCCGGGACCGAGGCGGTAGGCGAGCAGAGCGAGCTCGGCGTCGCCGAAGGCCGCCAGCTGCTCGGCCAGGTAGTGGGCCCCGAGCAGCAGGTTGGCCGCCGGCTCGTCCGGGTCGGCCACCGGATAGCGGCCGGCCAACTCGGCGGCGGTGTCGGGCACCAGCTGGCACAGACCGCGGGCGCCGATGCTCGAGATGGCGTCGGCCCGACCGCGGCTCTCGGCGTAGACCAGGCCGGCGAGCAAGGCGGGATCCTCGAGCCCGGCCTCGTCGGCTGCGGCGCGGATCTCGGCGGCCCAGCCTTCGACCCGGAGCACCCCGTCCCACGAGCGCTGGAGCAGCACCCCGATCAGGGTCAGGCCGAAGACGGCCAGCAGGAAGGCGCTCAGCCTTCGGCGCGCTCGCGGCTCCATGCCCTCCAGGATTCAGCGGCGGCCTGGACGCGCTCGAAGGGCGTGTCCGGACGGAAGGCCGGGTGGTCGATCCCGGTCAGCTGCAGCAGGTAGTAGGAGCCCATCGGACGCAGGTGGGCAGGGCCGCCCTCGAGCAGCTCCACCAGCCTCGCGACCGCTTCCGCCGGCGGCACCTGCTCGGCGAGATCGAACTCCTCGGGCAAGGGATAACCGGCGTTGGCTGCGGCCCGCTCGAGCCAGTAGGCCGGCTCCATCAAGCCGTTCTCGCTCCACCAGGCGGCGTAGACGCCGGCCGGGTCCGGGGTCGAACGGAAGTCCACTCCGGTCGAGGTGACCAGGGCGCCGAGCAGCTCGACGTCGTGCGGCGCCAGGGGCAGCAGTTGGATCAGGTGACCGACGGCCTCGGGGTCCCCCAATCGGCCGGCGAGCACCGCGGCGCGCTCGGAGGCGCGCGCGTGGGGACTCTCGAGCAAGGGGCGCAGCACCTCGCGGGCGACGCCGGCGCCCCGGCCCTCGAGCGACCGCGACCAGCTCAACTCCAGCTCGCCGCCGGCGAAGTCCGGGAACAAGGAGGAGAAGGCCTGCGGGACCTGCTCCCCGTCGAGGCGCCCGAGCGCCTGCACGGCGGCCAGCCGCACCGGCGCCTCCTGGCCGGGGCCGCAGCAGGCCAGCACGGCCTCCAGCGCGGAGGCGTCCCCGATCTCACCCAGGGCCCAGAGGGCTTCCCCGCGCACCCCCTTGGAGTACTGGCTCTCGGTCAGCGGCAGCAGCTGCGGGACCACGGTGGGGTCGGCCAGCT
>CAZXTO010000092.1:0-11300 GCA_964643675.1 uncultured Planctomycetales bacterium | reverse complement strand
AGCGGCGGCGTGAACGCGTTCGAGCTGGCCGAGGAGGCCCTGCGCGCGGGCGACCCGGCGGGCTTCGGTCAGCGCATGACCGAGGCGCACCGCTCGCTCCGCGAGCTGTACGAGGTCTCCACCCCCGAGCTCGACGCCCTGGTCGAGGCCTCGGTCGAGGTCGAGGGCTGCTACGGCGCGCGCCTGACCGGCGCCGGCTTCGGCGGCTGCGTCGTCGCGGTGATGCACCCCGCGGCGCGCGAGCGCTACGCCGCCCACCTGCCGAGCGCCTACCGCGACCGCTGCGGCCGCGAGGCCGCGCTGCACTGGTTCGAGCCGAGCGGCGGCCCGGTCGAGCTCGATCCGCCCGCCTAGCCCTTCACCGGCAGCAGCAGCTCGGCGCGTTGCGGGCCGTCGCCCGTCCGACGGCGGTGCCACACCGGGCCGCGGATCTCCAGCTTGCCCTTGGCGGCGCCGGCGCGCAGGGCGGCGGCGTTGGCCTGGTGGTCCGGATCGGGCGCGTAGCTCAACCAGCGCAGGAACAGGCCGGCGGGCTGCGGGGCGCGCTCCACGCCCTCCGGCAGGGACTCCGGCCAGGGGCCGGTCAGCGCCGCGGCGGTGGCGAGCACCGCTCCCTCCTCGTCCAGCCATTCGTAGAGCACCGGCGAGACCGCGCCGGACTCGAGCAGGGCCGCGTGCCAGGCGCCGTCGGCCGGCCCGCGCAGCGCGCGCACCGCGGGTCGCTGCACGACCTCGATGCTGTCGACGCCGAGCCGGACCTGATCGGCGTCGGCCTCGGCGGTCCATTGCAGCTCGATCGGCGTGTCGGGACGGGGCGCGAAGGTGCGGTCGAAGAACAGCACCTGGTTCTCGAGCCGGGGGAAGCGCTCGACCTGGCGCACGGCCTCGAGCTGCCACTGCCACCGCTCCGGCAGCCAGCTGCCGTCGCCGAGCTGGCGCCAGTCGGACAGCTCGAGGGTGGCGCGGCCGTGGCGGAGCCGCAGGGGCCGCAGGTCCGGGCCGAGCTCGAGTTGGCAGGCACCGTAGGGGCCGTCGAGACAGATCTCCCTGCTGCCGGGGGCGCATTGCGCCAGGTCGGCCGCGCGGTCCCACGGGAAGCGACACACCGTCCAGCGCATCCAATTCTGGAGCGCGACCTCGCCAGCGTCGTAGGCCTCGAAGTCCTCGCCGCCGGTGCGGAACCACGCCTGCTCCGGAGACTGCAGCAGGAAAACGTTCTTGAGCTGGCCCGCGATGAGCACGTAGCGCATGCGGCCGGGTCCGCCGACCGAGAGCTCGGCCTGCTGGGTGATCGGCTCGCGCCCCTCGAAGTGGAAGCTGATCGTGCCCTCGAAGTCGTAGTGCTGGGCCAGCCGCCGCGGCGGCTCGGCGGGCACGCCGCGGGCGGCCGCCAGCTGTTCCAGCCAGGCGCGCCGGGCCGCGGGGTCCTGATCGGGCGCGTCGAGTCCCGGCGCCGGCGGTTCCTGTGCGCCGCCGGCCGCGGCCAGCCATCCCAGGGCCAGGCAGGCGAGCAGGCTCACGCTCGCTGCCTCCAGGCATCGAGCCGCTGCACCGCGGCGCGAAGGGTGCTCTCCTGCTTGGCGTAGCAGAAGCGGATCAGGCTGCGGCCGCGGCCGGGCTCGGCGTAGAAGGAGGAGCCGGGCACGGTGGCCACGCCCGCTTCGCGGGTCAGCCGCAGGGCGAAGGCGACGTCGTCCTCGCCCGCTCGCTGCAGCGCGCCGATCTCGCACATCACGTAGTAGGCGCCCTCCGGGGTCTCGCAACGGAAGCCGAGCCGGTCGAGGGCCTCGACCAGCACCGCGCGGCGCTCGGCGTAGCCGCGGCGCAGCTCCTCGAAGTAGTCGTCCTCCCAGCACAGGGCCTCGGCGACGGCCTCCTGGAGCGGCGCCGGGGCGCCGACGGTGAGGAAGTCGTGCACCTTGCGCACTCCGCCGGTGAGCGTTGGCGGGCTCACCACCCAGCCGACGCGCCAGCCGGTGACGCTGAAGGTCTTGGAGGCGCCGCTGATCACCACCGTGCGCTCGGCCATGTCCGGCTCGAGCAGGGGCGTGCGGTGCGGTCCGGTGAACAGGATCTCCTCGTAGATCTCATCGGTGAAGAGCAGCAGGTCGTGCTCCTTCACCAGCGCGCACAGGCCGGCGATCTCGGCGCGATCGAAGACCCGGCCGGTCGGGTTGTGCGGCGTGTTCAGGACCACCGCGCGGGTGCGCGGGCTCAGCGCCGCCCGCATCGCCTCGAGGTCCAGCCGGAAGCCGTCGCCGAGCGGGACGAAGCGCGGCACCGCCTCGCACAGGACGCCATCGGGGCCGTAGTTCTCGTAGTAGGGCTCCGGGATCAGGACCTCGTCGCCAGGGTCGAGGATGCCGAGCATGGCCGCGATCATGGCCTCGGTGGCGCCGCAGCAGACCGTGACCTGAGCGTCGGGGTCGATCTCCACCCCGCGCCGCTCGCGGTAGAAGCGCCCCAGGGCCTGGCGCAGTCGGGGCGAGCCCCAGGTCACCGCGTACTGGTTGTGGTCGGCCTCGATCGCGCGCACCGCCGCCCGCTTGAGGGCGGCGGGGGCGGAGAAGTCGGGGAACCCCTGCGCCAGGTTGATGGCCTGGTGCTCGGACGCCACCCGGGTCATCTCCCGGATCACCGATTCGGTGAAGCGTTGGGCCTTGCGCGAGGGGCGCAGGGCGGACCCGCCGCCCGCGCTCATCCCTGGTCTTGGGGCAGCCAGTCGTCGGCGTCGGGACCGAGGTCCTCGCCGTGCAGCTTCTTCAGGGCCGCGCGGGCGGCGCCGGCCACGTAGCCGTCCTGATCGCTGAGGGCCCTCGTCAGCGCCCGCGTGGCGCTGCGGTCGCCGATCTCGCCCAGGGCCCAGGCGGCGTTGGTGCGCACCCGCGCGGCGGTGTCGGTGCCGAGCCGCTCGCTCAGGAAGCCGACCGCGGTGACCGCGCGCACGATGCCGAGGCCGGCCGCGGCCTGGCTGCGCACGCTGATCAGGTCGTGCTGCAGCATCGGGATCAGGGTGGCGGCGAGGAAGGGGTCGGGCTCCTCGCCCTGGACCCGAGCCAGGCGCAGGCAGGCGTAGGCGGCGTTGCGCATCACCTCGTCGCTGGTCTGGGGATCCATCACGATCTCCTGCACCGGCGCCAGCGGGGTGTTGGGCGCCGCGTGGATGCCGACCGCCAGCAGCGCGTTGGCGACCACCATCGGGTCCTCGTCGCGCACGTTGTTGAGGATCAGCTCGAGCACCCCGGGGTCGGGCGAGAAGGCCAGCGCGGCGGTGGCGATGGCGCGGCTGCGCGGCGGCCCCGAGACCACCAGCCGCTCCAGCTCCTCGCGGTTCTGGTGGACCAGGGTGGCGATGGAGCGCTCGGTGAAGCCGATCGTCTCCAGATTCTCGAGGGTGCGCGGGGCGCCCATGGCCATCTGCCAGGCGTTCAGCTGGATGTCGCACTGGACCAGCAGCTGGCCGGTCTGCAGCGCCGGGCGGGCCGGGTCGGGGGCGTAGGACTCGGTCGGCACCTGGGCCAGCGGATCCTCCGCGGGGGAGGGGCCGGCGCAGGCCACCAGCGCAGGCAGGAGCAGCAGGGAGGCGAAGGGGCGGAGCATGGCGATCCTGGTCTACAATGATAGGACCCCAGCACGGGCTGGGTTCTTCCCCCCCTTTCCCTGCTCATCGTCCGCCGTGGAGATTCTGGAATGGATGGCGCGAGGCGGCCACGACCGCCTGCTCGCCGTACAGGACCGCGCCACCGGCCTGCGCGCCTGGATCGCCCTGCACAACCTGCAGCGGGGTCCCGCCTATGGCGGCGTCCGGGTCTGGCGCTACCGCGATGAGTCCGAGGCCGCGCTCGACGCCTTGCGGCTGTCGCGGGCCATGACCTTCAAGTGCGCCCTGGCCGGGGTGCCGGGCGGCGGCGCCAAGACGGTGGTCCTGGCCGACCGGCTGACCGACCGGGCCGGCGCGATGGCGCGGCTCGGCGAGCACATCGAGGAGCTCGGCGGTCGCTACCGCTGCGGTCCGGACGTCGGCTTCGTCGAGGCCGACCGCCTGGCCCTGGCGCGGAGCACCCGCTGGTACGCCCACCACGGCGAAGCCCTGCGGCCGGCCGGCGAGGCCACCGCCGAAGGCGCGGAGTTCGGCATCCGCGCGGCCCTCGACCACCTCTACGGCCGCCAGGACCTGCGCGGGGTGACGGTCGCCCTGCAGGGCCTGGGCTCGGTCGGTCTGGCGCTGGCGCGGCGCCTGATCCAGCACGGCGCCTACGTGATCGGCGCCGACCCCAGCCCCAAGGCCTGCGAGGAGGCCCGCCAGATCGGCGTACGGCTGGTCGACCCCGGCACGATCTACGAGCAGCCGGCCGACGTCTTCTCGCCCTGCGCCCTCGGCGGCACCCTGCACGACCTGACCGTGCAGCGGCTGCAGGCCAAGCTGGTGGCCGGGTGCGCCAACAACGTGCTGGCCCGGCCGGAGCACGCCGAGCTGCTGCATCAGCGCGGCGTGACCTTCGTGCCGGACTACGTCATGAACGCCGGCGCGCTGATCGAGGGCGCCGGCCACGAGCACAACGGCGCCACCGACTTCCGCCGCGAGCTGGCGGCGATCGGGGACACCGTGCGCGCGGTGCTGCGGCGGGCCGAGGCCTCCGGCTGCACCCCGACCGAGGCCGCCTCGGAGATGGCGCGCGAGATCGTCGAGCGCGACTCCAGCGCCGGCGCCGGCCAGGAACTGGCCGGCGTCTGAGCCGCCTTCCGGCTCGGCTCAGGCCTCCTGGGCCTCCTCGTACCAGGCCATCTGGATGGCCTCGAGGATCTTCTCGTTGCAGCGCTCCTTGGCGCCGCGGAACCCGGGCAGGGCCATCACCATGTCGCGCAGCTCGGTGAAGCGGACCGACAGGGGGTCGAGCCGGGGCTCGGCGTCGTAGAGGGCGATGCCGATGTCCTCCACGTCCAGCCAGTCGAGGTGTCGGAGCTCTTCCATCGCTAGTGTCCTTCCTTGACGAGGTTGCGGTTCCAGCCGGGGATCTCGACCACGAGGTCGCAGCTGCCGTCCGGCACCGCCTGGCAGGCGAGTCGGCTGTGCAGCGTGAGCCCCGGCGCGTTGTCCAGCATGTCCTCCTCGGCCTCGGCGGCCTCGGGCAGGGACGACTCGCCCTCGCGCACGATGACGTGGCAGGTCGAGCAGGCGCAGACCCCGCCGCAGGCGTGGTCGATCTCGACCCCGGCTTCGGCGGCGATCTGGAGCAGGCTGCCCGGCAGGCCGTCGCGGCAAGCGGGCAGGGCGTCGGGGTCCACCTCGACGTCGACCTGCATGGGTTCGAAGCGGACCCGGTAGCTGCGCGCGGAGCGCGGCGTCCGGGGCGAGTCGAGGGAGGGGTCGAGGTCGGCCATCTCAGTCCTCCTGTTTCAGGACCTCGTCGATCCTGCGGTCGGCGATCGATTCGGCGGCGACCCGGTGCATCAGGGCCTCCGCCAGAGGATACGCGGCTTCTTCGAGCTCGTCGAGGACCCCCTTGAGGCGGTCCGAGGCGTGCTCGGGGGAGGCCTCCTGGGCGTCCTCCAGGGCTTCCTGGAGCCGCTGCCAGGCGGGCGGGGCGAGCGCCGCCTGCGCCAGCTCGAGGTTCTTCTCGACCGAACGGAGCACGGTCTGGAGCTGAGCGTGCAGGTCGGCGGAGCGCCGCCGCTCCATGTCCTGCTCGGCGTGCTCCCAGGCGGTCTTGAGCATGCCCTCGACGTCCTCGTCGGTGAGGCCGTGCTTGGGCTGGATCTCGATCTCGGCGGCGGCGCCGCTGCGCTCCTCCTTGGCGCGCACCCGCAGCAGGCCGTCGGCGTCGATGGTGAACTCGACCGCCACCTTGGGCAGGCCGGCCGGCATCGGCGGGATGCCGCGCAGCTCCATCTCGCCCAGGCTGCGGCAGTCAGCGGCCATCTCGCGCTCGCCCTGCAGCACGTGCAGCTTGACCGCGGTCTGGCCGTCGACGTAGGTGGTGAAGCCCTCGATGGCGCGCGCCGGCACCGGCGTGTTGCGGTGGATCAGCTTGCTGACCGCGCCGCCCATGGTCTCGATGCCGAGCGACAGCGGCGTGACGTCGAGCAGCAGGAGGTCGCGCGAGGCGCCCGAGAGCACCCCGGCCTGGGCCGCGGCGCCGAGCGCCACCACCTGGTCCGGGTCGAGGCCGGTGTGCGGCTCGCGGCCGAAGAAGTCCGCCACCGCGCGGCGCACCAGCGGCACCCGGGTGGAGCCGCCGACCATCACCACCTGGTCGATGTCCGCCGCTTCGACGCCTGCGTCGCGCAGCACCTGCTCGCAGCGCTCGATGCTGCGGTCGACCAGCGGCTGGATCATGGCCTCGAAGTCCTCGCGCCGGACCTCCTCCCGCAGGGCCAGGCCGGCGGCGGGGTCGTGGAAGACCAGGTCGGCGACGGCATCGGTCGAGAGCTGCTTCTTGCAGCGCTCGGCGGCCAGCCGCAGGGCGGTGCGGGCGGCGTCGTCCTCGAGCGGATCCACCCCGCTGCGCTCGCGCACCGCGGCGGCGGCGCGCTCCACCAGCAGGCGGTCGAAGTCATCGCCCCCCAGGTAGGTGTCGCCAGCGGTGGCGAGGACGCGGAACACCCCGTCGTCGAGCTGCAGCAGCGAGGCGTCGAAGGTGCCGCCGCCGAGGTCGTAGACCAGCACCCGGCTGGCCCCGCTGCGGTCCAGCCCGTAGGCGAGGGCGGCGGCGGTCGGCTCGTTCAGGATTCGCAGCACCTGCAGGCCGGCCAGCTTGGCGGCCTCCCGGGTGGCCTGGCGCTGGGCGTCGTCGAAGTAGGCCGGCACCGTCACCACGGCCCGGCTCACCTCCTCGATGCCGCAGCCGAGGGCCTCGGCGGCGAGGCGGCGGGCGCCGCCCAGCACCTGGGCCGAGACCTCGGTCGGCGAGACCAGGCGGCCGTCGCCGAGGTCGATCGAGGCCACCTCGCGCTCGCTGGGCTCGACCAGGCGGTAGGGCAGGCTGGCGGCTTCACGCTCGAGGTCCTGCAGCCCCTTGCCCAGCAGCCGCTTGGCCGAGTGCACGGTGCGGCGCGGGTCGAGGCGAGCCCGCTCCAGCGCCGGGGCGCCGACCACCGGCGCGGAGTCGGAGGGGTAGCTGACCACCGAGGGGATCAGGACCTGGCCGTCGGGGCCGGCCAGGACCCGCGGGCCGTCGTCGCTCCAGACCGCGACCAGGGTGTTGGTGGTGCCGAGGTCGATGCCGAGCACCGGGACCGTGGACTCCTGGCCGGCGACCGGCAGGGTGGGCAGCGAGGGGAGTTCGCTCATGCTCCGGGGATCAGGGCGCGCTCGAGCTGGTCGCGGGTCTTGCGCAGGTAGGCGATCTCGGTCAGGCGCGCGCGCGCGGCCTGGACCGGGGCCGGATCCGAAGCCGCCGTGGCGGGCTCGGCCGGCAGGATATCGAGCGCGGCGCCGAGCCGCTCGACCTCCTCGTCCAGCTTGACGTTGAGGGCGCACAGCAGCTCCTGCAGCCGCGCGCGGTCGCGCTCGGCGGCGGCCTCGGCGGCCTCCTCCTTCAGCTCCATCATCTCCATCAGGAAGGTGGGGCTGGAGGTGGCGTCGGTGCCCTCGGCGGCCGGGGCGCCGCGCAGGGCCAGCAGCTGCTCGGCGCGCTGCACCGGATCGCGCAGGCGCTCGTAGGCCTCGTTCAGGCGCGCCATCTCGTCCTCGGCCTGCAGCCGCTCCGGCTCCGGACGCAGCACGTAGCGGTCCGGGTGCCAACGCAGGCTCAGCTCGAGGTGCTTGCGGTGCAGCGCCTGCTCGTCGAGCCGGAAGCTGCGCGGCAGGCCGAGCAGGGCGAAGGGATCGGTGGTCGGCATGGCGCCGGGCCGGTCGGGCGGATCAGACCGAGAAGGACTCGCCGCAGCCGCAGGTGCCCTTGGCGTTGGGGTTCTGGAAGTGGAAGCCCCGGCCCTGCAGGCCGTCGGTGTACTCCAGGGTCGTGCCCCGCAGGTAGATCAAGGACTTCGGGTCGCAGAAGACCCGCACGCCGTCCTGCTCGATGACCACGTCGCCGTCGGCCGGCTTGTGGTCGAAGTTCAGCGTGTAGCTGAAGCCGCTGCAGCCGCCGCCCTGCACGCCGACGCGCACGCCGGCGGTGTCCGGCAGCTGGTGCTGCTCCATCAACCGCTGGATCTCGCTGACCGCGGCGGGGCTCAGGACCAGGTCCTGGGTGTTCGGGGTGGTGTCCGTGCTCATCCTTCCTTGCCGTCTTCGGCCTGCTCTTGCTGCTTCTTCTCGTAGTCGGCGATGGCCTGCTTGATCGCGTCTTCGGCCAGCACCGAGCAGTGGATCTTGGCCGGCGGCAGGGCCAGCTCCTGGGCGATGTCCGAGTTGCGGATCTCGGTCGCCTCGTCGAGCGAACGGCCCTTCAGCCACTCGGTGGCGAGGCTGGAGGAGGCGATCGCCGAGCCGCAGCCGAAGGTCTTGAACTTGGCGTCGGTGATGACGCCGTCCTCGACCTGGATCTGCAGCTTCATGACGTCGCCGCACTCGGGGGCGCCGACCACGCCGGTGCCGACCTCGGGGGCGTCCTTGTCGAGCGAACCGACGTTGCGCGGGTGCTCGTAGTGATCGATGACCTTGTCGCTGTAAGCCATGGTGGTTAGTGGTGGTTCCATTCCACGGTGCTGAGGTCCACGCCCTCGAGAGCCATCTCGTAGAGCGGGGACATCTCGCGCAGCCGGCGCACCGCGGCGATGGTGCGCTCGGCGACGGTCTCGACCTCTTCGTCGGTGTTGAAGCGGCCGAGGCTGTAACGGATCGAGCTGTGGGCCAGGTCGTCGCCGCGCCCCATCGCGCGCAGCACGTGGGAGGGCTCGAGGCTGGCCGAGGTGCAGGCCGAGCCGGAGCTGACCGCGATCCCGTCGAGGCCCATCAGCATGGACTCGCCCTCGACGAACTCGAAGCTCAGGTTGAGGCTGCAGGCCAGGCGTTGCTCGCGGTGGCCGTTGAGGTGGGTGTAGTCGAGCTCCGACAGCAGGCGCTCCTGAAGCCGGTCGCGCATGCCGCGGATGCGCGCCTGCTCGGCCTCGCGGTCCTCGAGGCACAGCTCGAGGGCCTTGGCGAAGCCGACGATGCCGGGCACGTTGAGGGTGCCGGAGCGGAAGCCGCGCTCGTGGCCGCCGCCGAACATGATCGGCTCGAGCCGCACGCGCGGCCCGCGGCGGCGCACGTAGAGCGCGCCGACCCCCTTCGGGCCGTACATCTTGTGGCTCGAGAAGCTCAGCAGGTCGATGCGCTGCGCCTCGACGTCGACCAGCTCCTTGCCGACGGTCTGGGTGGCGTCGCAGTGGAACAGCACGCCCCGCTCGCGGCAGATGGCGCCGATCTCGGCCACCGGCTGCAGGGTGCCGACCTCGTTGTTGCCGTGCATGATCGACACCAGGGTGGTGTCCTCGCGCAGGGCGGCGCGCAGCTCGTCCAGGTCGAGCAGGCCGTCGGCGTCGACGCCGAGCACCGTGACCTCCCAGCCCTGGTTCTGCAGCGCCAGCATCGGGTCGAGCACGGCCTTGTGCTCGGTGGCGCAGGTCACCAGGTGGCGGCCCTTCTCGCGGTACATGCGGGCCACGCCCAGGATCGCCATGTTGTTCGACTCGGTCGATCCGGAGCTGAACACCAGCTCGCGCGGGCTGGCGCCGATGCCGGCCGCCAGGGTCTTGCGGGCCGCGTCCACGGCCTTCTCGGCGCCCCACCCATAGGGGTGGTTGCGCGAGGCGGCGTTGCCGTAGACCTCGCCGAAGTAGGGGAGCATCACCTCGACCACCCGCGGATCGACCCGCGTGGTGGCCTGGTTGTCCATGTACACCAGTTCCGGGTCGCTCATTGCACGTCGGGATTCGAGTCCACGAAGGACTTGATCACCTCGGCTTCGGGCATCGGGCGCTCGCGTCGGGCGCGGCAGATGTCCGCCAGGGTGTAGCCGTCGAGCACCTTCTGGATCTGCGCCGCCACCTGGCCGATGCCGTCCTGGATGGTGCAGATCTCCTGGAAATCGCAGCCGTTGTCGCTGGCGCAGCGGGCCACCTGGACCGGCCCCTCGAGGATCGAGATGACCATGGTCAGGCTGAGGCTCTCGGCCGGCTGCTTGAGCCGGTAGCCACCGCCGGGGCCGCGGGTGGCCTCCACGACCTTGGCCTGGGAGAGGGCCTTCAGGACCTCCGCGAGCAGTCTGCGGGGGGTGCCGAGCCGCGCGACGATCTCGCGCACACTGCAGTACACCCCTGGCTTGGAGGCCAGGTAGGCCAGGGCCATCAGGCCGTACTCGGAACGCTTGGTCAGGCGAAGCATTTCCCTTGTAATTTAGCACCTATATAGTGCTCTTTCAAGGGCGGAAATTCGTGGCCGAGCCAGCCTGAGGGCTATTAGGCCAAGAAACAGTGCGAAAAAGGGGGAATTGCCGGCCGAGCCCCTCAGGGGCTCTGGAGGCGCTTGCCCTTGGCCTCGGGGGCCTGGCGCCGCAGCAACTCCAGGTAGCGGTCGGGCAGCCGGGTGGGCTTCCAGTCGCCGGTGCCGACGCAGCCCAGCTCGACCCCGCCGACGGCGCACAAACGGCCGCTCTCCTCGCAGTAGACCTCGTGGCGGAAGCTCAGGGTGGAGCTGGTCCAGCCGTGGACCACGGTGTGGATCTGGGCCAGGTCGTCGAATCGGAGCGGGAAGTGGTAGCGGCACTCGGCCCGGACCACCGGCAGCATGCGGCCCTCCTCGTCCTCCATGTCGCGGTAGCGCAGGCCCTCCTCGCGCTGCCATTCGGTGCGACCGAGCTCGAACAATTCCAGGTAGCGCCCGTAGTAGAGGACCCCCATCGAGTCGGTGTCTCGATAGAGGATGCGGTACGCGGTCCGGTGGCTGGCCATCGGCCAAGTCTAAACTGTCGCTGTCCTCCCCACTCTGTTAGAAAACGCCGCATGGAAGCGCTCGCCCCGCCCGAAGAGACCCGCACGCGGATCGGTGCGGCGGTCGGGATGTCGATCCTGCTCCCGGGCCTGGGCCACCTGCTGAGCGGCAGCCGGTCCTGGGCAGCGATCTGGTTCCTGCTGTGCCAGGGTTGCCTGTTCCTGGGGCTGCAGCTGGCCGGCGCCACCCAGCTCGACTACGGCTCCTGGTTCCACCTCGGCGACGTCCGGGCGGTGTTCCTGCTGCTGCCGGAGCTCGGCAACCTGCTCGGCACGCAGGTCGCGGCCCAGATGATGCTGAGCGTCGAGAACGGCGGCAATTTCCCGACCCACCTGCCCTGGCGCGACCTCGGCCACCTGCTGAGCGGCGCCTCCGGCGTGCT